>VBLN01000074.1 GCA_005878685.1 Deltaproteobacteria bacterium
CACTTTTCCCTCGTAATTTTTAGGATAAAGTTTGCTCTTCTCAAATCGTTCCACCGAGGACGCAAAGATCACGCCGGTGAAAGAAGAACTGGACGGACCAAAGTTGAGAAAGTACGTGTCGCTCTTGTCTGAATGGCCGACTCTATAGACCCTTCCCCGAATCCTGGCACGCCTCCCCGCCAGCGCTCTGATTTTTTCTACCTCTCTCGCCTCAATAAGGGGAATCTCAGCCCGTGGGGGAACGGGCTGGGGTAAGGGGGAAAAACTGACAGGATAGGCCTGCTCTTCGGAGGGAGGACCGTTCCAGCGCTGGTAGAGGAAGTGGGATAGGAAGCCAGCCAGGAAGACGCCCAGGATTAAAAGGAGTCTGCCGAGCGGGATCTGTCTCATCGCTTCTTCTCCCAGAGGCGAAAGAACTCTTTGCGATAAGCCTCAGCTAGCGGTCCGGCATCGCGAAAGAGAAGCAGGTTCTCGTCATTATAGGTTTCCGCCGATACAGTCCAATTATACGATCCTGTGAAGACAATCTGGCGGTCAATCACGGCAAACTTCTGATGCATCAGTCCGGCGCCCTTTTCCGCTTTCTCTCCATTGAGTCCGGAGACCCGGCGAACCATGATTCCATGCTGCTCTAAAAAAGATCCCTTGGAGTGATTGTTTCCCCCATCAAACTCCTGGTCCAGAACGACTTGGACCTTGACGCCTCGTTGCTGCGCCTTGGCCAAAGCCCACGCGAGGTCATCATGGGTAAAGGCGTAGACGGCGACCAAAATTTCCCTTTGGGCCTGAGCAATCTCTCGAACAATGTGACTGGAGCATTTTCCGAGGGGACTGAAACAGGCGTGGACCACCATCCCGGGCCAACTTGCTTGGGGAACCACCACGAGAAAGAAAAGCAACGCAAGATATCTAAGAGATCTCTTTGGCACGGTCATGCTGAGTGACTGCGGCGTCCACTCCCCGGCACAACTCCAGGATCAGCCGCTCCATCAGCATGTGCGGGGAGTGATTGGTTGACTTAAGCCGTATATCGGTTTGGTAGATCCATTCCAAATAGCGAAGCAGCTCATTAGTTGAGAAGTTCTCGGCCCTCTTAAAGCTCATATAGTCCCCATAGGGATTTCGAGTGAGGAGCGGGGCTCCTTGCTGCAGCACGCTCGCCTGAAACTGAGGATAAGTCATCTGCTTGTGCCATCGGGGGCGCATTTCTCCCTCGATCAGATCGCGTGCCGCCAGCAACCGTCGCACCTCGCTGGCGATGGTTCCCAGCAGCTTCAAAGGGTGCTCCCCTTGGGACACGAGACGCTCCAGATGACTCAGGGCGCGTGCGGCATCTCGCTCAGCGATTGCGGCCGTGAGATCAAAGATCCAGCCCTCTCCATGATCCAAAAAGATCTCTTCCACGTCCTTCGCTCTGATCGACGGTTCTTCACCTATGTAAAGGAGCAGCTTCTCCAGCTCTTGGTGAATGGCCCAGAGTTGCTCGCCGGCCCTCATCAAGATCATCTCCTTGGCCTGCGGCTCGATTTTCTTTCCCGACTCTTTGAGATGCTGATCGACGAACTCCGCCACGGTCTCTCGGCTGATTCTGCCGCTGCGGTGACGCTCTAGGCTCAAGTCGAGGATGTCGGCCTTCTCCTCGAATCTCTTGTACAAGCGGGTGCGGCGATCCACGTGAGCGGCGGTGATCAGGAGAACGGCCCAGGAAGGCACCCCTTGCTCTAGAAGCGCCCCCAGCCTCTGTTCTTCTCCCTTCAGATTTTGACTCGGCGCGATGCCACGACTGCGGCAAAAGGCCAAAAGCTCCTCGATAACCTCTCTTGTTTCCCGGCTATCATCACCGAACAGCTCCGCCAGCTGTGGAGCAGAGAGGGATTCTCGGAAGCCCTCCCATCGCTCTTGAGTCCATCCTTCTAAACTCAGGAGTTGGGAGAGAAGTCTTGCCGCCTCGTCCTTTTTGCCCTCGCTCCAAAGCTGCAGAATCTTTTTCCCCAGCTCTCCTTTGTGCTCGCGCGATAGAAAGTAGGGTGCGTTTTCGATGAAGATCACTTTTATTCCGGGAAAGAGCGGCGGGGTCATCAGCGCCGCTTCGATTTCATCCCACGGTGTAGACTGTCCGTTGAATGGCTCCAGGTTCAATGCCCTGCTTTGTGGGGGCACAAGAAGATCGAGAATCGATTTGGTTGCCGCCTGAACCCGGAAATCATCTCCATGGAGAAGTAATACTCCAGGTCGTTTCTCTTTATGGATGTCGGAGAGAACGCTTGCCAGCTCTCGCTTCATGGTTCCGTAGCTTCGAGGCTATCTGCCGTCAGCCAAGGATCCGGGAAGGCTGAAAGCTGATAGGTGATCGCTGACAGCTAGTTCTTCGGGACCCACATTTGGCTCCTCTCGTTCCAGATATAATCGGATTTCCAGAGCTTCAGACCGATGGTAAAGTCACCGCCGGACTTGGTGACAAATACCTTCTCCATAGAATGCGGAATGTCCACCCTCGCCACTAAATAGACCTTCTTGAAGATTCCCTTATTGACCAGGACGCGGTCTCCAACCTGCATGACGCTTCGGCGTTCCTTAAGTGAAAATTAGCATCGCTCCGTGGCGCGTGTAAATGACTTGTGTGACTTCATGTGACGTTCCGCTCGGATTTGCATCCAAGAAAAAGGCGAGAGCCGATCCATCACTGAAGGCCCAGCTCTCTTTGCACCTCCTTGAGCAAGGAAAAATCTCGCAATTGCGACAAGGGAATCGTCTGGTCTGATTTGAGCGTTCCCTTTCGTGCCTCGATAGCAAATTCGTAGGTCGCGTCCACGGTACCGCCGTCGGGACTGAACGAGGGAACAATAAGGTCATAAGACTCGCTGGCCACCTCACGCGACTGGTTGAGCCAATGCATCATGATGGGAATGACTTCGTCCCTTCGCTCGCGAATGAAGCGCAGCGCGCGGACAGTGGCTCGGAGGGCCTTTTTGACCTCGGCGCGGGTTTCTTTAAGCCGCGAGTCCGTGATCGAGAAGGCGGAAATAGGGCTGCCGATTTTCAAATCTTTTGGACCGCCAAGAATATTGAAGCCCTCCCTTTGCAGGCGAACCGGGCCAGGAGGAGAGATGCAGACCGCATCAACGAGACCCTTCTTGAGGATCTCCACTCGGACAGGTTCGTCTGCACCCAAGGTGATGAACTGCACTTCTCTGAGGCTCAATCCCTTTGCCTGCAGGATCGCCTCGGCCGCCAAATGATCCGAACCGCCGATCCTTTGAGTGCCGATCTTTTTGCCGCGTAAGTCCGGTATGGTTTTGATTTCAGGGCGGGAGACGATATGATGCAGCGGCCTTTCAGTCAGAACGGCCAGTTGTTTTAGAGGCATGCCTTGCATCGCAGCCGTCAAGATGTTGCCGAAGGTCAGGCTGTATTGAATTTCACCGCTCATCAGGGCAGGCACAGCGACTTGGCTTCTCATTTGAACCAAAACCGGCTCCAACGATTCGTCCTTGAAGAAGCCCTTGACCGCCGCTGCCTGAGCGGGCAGGAAGGCGTAGGTGCGGCTAGAGTAAGAAATGGTGATTTTTTCCGCCCCATGGGACGAAGACGGGATCATCACGCAGCACAGCATCCATAACATGCCGGGGACGGTGTGTTTACTCTTCACCGCGGTTTCTTCCTTCCCGGTCTATTGCGATTATTGCGAACCCATTGTCTTAGTGTTTGGGCATCATCCACACTATCACGAAGTGGACTAGGCGACAAATTTTTCTTGCCTCTGAAGCTGCTTGACAACCGAGCCTCCCTTTCCTATAGGTGAATGGTCTTTGAGTGGCAGAAAGAATTTGGAGGTTGACGATGCGCTTTTTGACGTTCTTGCGGAAGAATGAAAACCGCGTGGGACTGATGGGACCGGATGACCACGTGATCGATTTGGCTGAACTTAACCGGCGCTATCTGAAAGGTGGTTCGGCCAACTATCTGAACAGCATGCAGACCTTTATCGAAGCGGGCGTGAAGGCGCTGAGCCTGGCAAAAAAGGCCTCCAAATATGTAGCCGGGAGGGACGAGGAAGGATTAAGAAAGCTCCGGCAGGCTGGCGGCCTGCTGAAACTCAGCCAGATCAAGATTCTTTCCCCCATTCCTTGGCCGCGAAAAAATGTCATTCTTCTTGGCGTCAATTATAAGGAGCACATCGAAGAAAATGCGCGGGCTCGGTCCATTGACCTGAAATATCCCGAGGCGCCCGTTTTCTTTACCAAACCAGCCACCTCTATCATCGGCCACTTAGGAAAAGTGATCCATCACAGAGCAACCGAGAAGTTGGACTATGAAATCGAGCTGGCTGTGATTATGGGAAAGAAGGGCAGGGACATCCCGAAGGAGAAGGTCTACGACTACATCTTCGGTTACACGATCTGCCTGGACATGACCGCGCGTGATTTGCAGCGCAAGCATGGGCAGTGGTTCAAGGGAAAATCACTCGACACCTATTGTCCGTTGGGCCCCTGGATCGTGCACAAGAGTGCCCTGCCCAATCCTCAGGGGTTGCGTCTTGCCTGCCGGGTGAACGGACAGGTGATGCAAGACGACAATACCAGCAATATGATCTTCGACATTCCGGCTACCATAGAGGCGCTTTCCAGCGGCATGACCCTTGAGCCGGGAGAGATCATCAGCACAGGCACTCCCTCGGGCGTCGGCTTTGCGCGCGTGCCGCCATTTTTTCTTAAGCCCGGCGATAAAGTCGAGGGAGAGGTTGAGGGCATCGGGATTTTGCAGGTAGAGATAGCTTCCCCCTAAAGCAATCATGAGTTTTGAGTTATGAGTTCTTAGTTACCTAAAAACTAAACACTCCGAACTAACAACTCTTCTATGACGCGGATCAGGCCCGCTGCTGTGCAGGGATCATTCTATCCCGCCGGTGCCGAGAAGCTAAGGGATCTTCTCCGAGAATGCTTCAATTCTAGTTCTCTTGGCCCTCGCGGGACGAGGTCCCTTTGCCCGTCTCTCTTCGGAGGGATGGTCCCCCATGCCGGATATATTTACTCGGGTCCTTGTGCCGCGCATTTTTATTCAAACCTTGCCCCAGACATTCAGCGCGTCATTCTGTTAGGTGTCAATCATCAAGGGAGGGGGGCTAGGGTCGCGCTGAGCCCGGCCGATTGTTGGCAGACTCCGCTGGGTAGAGTTGAAATCGACCAGGAGTTGGGAAGATGGCTGCAGACTCAAACCGGCTTTATAGAATATGATGAACAGCCCCACCTTCAGGAGCATAGTATCGAGGTCCAGCTTCCGTTTCTTCAGAGCGTGCTTAGTGACTTTACTCTTTTACCGCTCTCCCTCTCTTATCTTTCTGAGGAAGAATGCGCCCAGCTTGGACAAGCGCTAGCCCGCGTGTATGAAAGGGCGACGGCGGCGAAAAGGACAGTCATCATTGCCAGCAGTGATCTTAGCCATTATCTCTCGCCTGAAGAGACCGAGAGGCTCGACCGCTTAGCCCTGGAACCCGTCCTGGCTTTGGACCCTTCCGGACTTCTGAAAACGGTGGCGGAAGAGAGTATCAGCATGTGCGGGGTTTTCCCGACGGCCGTTTTTCTCTTCGCGGCGAAGGCACTCGGGGCCAAGCAGGTGCGGCTGCTAAAGCACTGCCACTCTGGCGACGCGGTGCCCATGAAAGAAGTTGTAGGCTATGCGAGCGTGACGGTTGAGCTTTGAAGAATTTTTTCTGCAGTTGGCATTTCGCTTCTGATCCACTCTGGTTTGACTTGCTCCTGCCCATCTGTTAGTTGTCTCTTTATGCTAGGGGTGTCCGCCAGTGGCGGACTGAGAACCCGAGGAGTTAGTTGTCGGGTAACCCTCCGAACCTGATCCGGATAGTGCCGGCGTAGGGAAGCGTGAGAGTCACGGTCCCTTTTTCGCGTAGCGATGGGACGAACTTGAAACCGTATTCCCTGGCCACGGGTTGTGGTCGAGTCGGATACGGTTTTTTTAATTATGTGATTGTCCAAATCAACGGCGAGAAGAAAGAGCTCGGCACGAGTCTCAGCGTGACGCAATTGCTTGAGAGTCTGGGAATTCGTCCTGGCAGAGTCGTTATTGAGCTCAACCACGATGTGCTTTCCCGCGATGCGTTCGAGGATACGATCTTGAAGGAGGGGGATACGGTTGAGATTGTTCATTTCGTCGGAGGAGGATAGAAATGGAAGACCTTTTCAAGCTGGCCGAAAGCAGCTACAAATCTCGTCTCATTGTCGGGACCGGAAAATACAAAGATTTCCGCGAGACCCAGAAGGCTATTGAGGCGTCGGGCGCAGAAATCGTCACCGTGGCCGTGCGCAGGGTTAACATCACAGACCCCAACAAAGATAATCTCCTCGACTACATCAATCCAAAAAAATATACCATCTTGCCCAATACCGCGGGCTGTTACGCCGCCGACGAAGCTGTCCGCACCTGCCGTCTCGCTCGCGAAGCCGGGGTTGGGAAGATGGTGAAACTGGAAGTCATTGGAGACGAGAGAACTCTCTTTCCCGATATCCCGGCTACGCTTGAAGCCGCAAGGATCCTTATTAGGGAAGGCTTCGTTGTCCTGCCCTACGTCAATGACGACCCGGTCACGGCAAAAAAACTCCAGGAGATGGGATGCGCCGCGGTGATGCCGTTAGCGGCACCCATCGGCTCCGGACTAGGAATCCGAAATCCCTATAACATTTGGATTATTCTCGAGCAGGCCACAGTACCGGTGATTGTGGATGCGGGCGTGGGGACTGCTTCCGATGCCGCGATCGCCATGGAGATGGGCTGTGATGGAGTCCTGATGAATACAGCCATTGCCGGGGCCAAGGATCCGATTTTGATGGCGGAGGCGATGAAGCTCGCCGTCGAAGCGGGGAGGAAAGCTTTCCTGGCGGGCCGGGTTCCTAAAAAACTCTATGCGACCGCCTCCAGCCCACTCGAGGGTATCCTGGGCTGAGGTCTCCGTTGCGACCAAGCGCCCGTCATTTTGACCTATACCTCGTTACCGATCGCGCCCAAACCGGGGGAAGAGATCTTCTCTGGGTGCTTGAAAGAGCCTTGGAGGGTGGCGTGAGAGCCGTTCAGCTCAGGGAGAAGGACCTCAGCGGCCGCGAGCTTTTTCATTTGGCTGAAAAGACCAAGAGGCTTTGCGATCGCTTTGGCGCGATCCTGTTTGTCAATGATCGCGTTGATGTTGCTCTTGGCGTCGATGCGCAGGGGGTTCAACTGGGGAGTGCTTCCATGCCGGTTGAGGCGGCTAGGCGGCTCCTGGGAGAAGAAAAACTGATAGGGGTTTCCACACATTCGGTGCAAGAAGCCGAGGTTGCGCAGCGGGCCGGAGCCGACTTTATTCTTTTTGGCCCGGTCTATTTCACTCCGTTTAAGGCCGCATACGGCAAGCCTCAGGGTATCGCTCTCCTAAAAGAGGTGGTGGAAAAAATTTCTCTTCCTGTTTATGCTATCGGCGGCATCAAGGAGGAGAATGTGAGGGAGGTCAGAGCGACAAGAGCCAGAGGAGTTGCCCTGATTTCTGCTGTTCTGAACACGATGGAGCCAAGAGAGGCAGCCCGGGGGATTCTCACCGCTCTCCAAAAGGAAGTCGATGAATGAAAGCGCGTCGCTGGCCTTAAGTTACCTTCGCGAGCACCTTCTGGGTAGTGTAGTCATCGCTGTCGCGGCAGGTTTCACAGCCAGTAAGACCGTTGTGCTCGGCAAAAGGGGAAACGTTATTCTCTACGTCCTCGTGGGATTGATCGGTTCATTCATCGGGCAGTTCGCTATCTTTTATCTTGGTTTGAGAGAGACGCTGGACGAGTTGACTGACTTCTTCCGTCTCTTTTTCGATTTTCTTGCTGCTTATGTAGGCTCTTTTATTCTTGCAGCTCTGATCCACTTCGTTAAGCCTCAGTGAGCCACCCTAGCTCAGTCGGTAGAGCAACTGATTCGTAATCAGTAGGTCGCCGGTTCGAATCCGGCGGGTGGCTCCAATCCTTTCTCATTAGCTTCAATATGAGTCGCCACCGTTATTGTTTCCCCAGTCGGCTGGCTGCTGAACGAGCTCGAATCTCAAGGGCTCGTCGATGCTTTTTCGGAAGCCACGTATAACAGCCCTAACACTACCCTTCATGACCTCTATATATCTCACTTTCATCGGGTCAAAAGGATGGCCGCATGGGAAATATTTCTCGCCGATGGGTGTTAACGGCTCAAGCATGTGGCTGGAGTGTTGCCGGATAAACGTACGCCAGTCATCCATGGGGGACTCCCGTATTTCTCCTTCGACAACGATAAATGCAGGTGCCTTATCAAAGGGCGTAACATGATGAATCTCATTACAATCACGACACCAAATGTATTTTTGTTCAGACATAGAGGAATAGATTCTTGGCTCAAGGATTGTGGCAAAGCCATCTAAGATTGTTAATAGTAGATTGATACTTGCCGACGAAGCAGAGCTGGCGATGTTGGCGGAGGAGGCTTGTCCCTGCCCTTATGCCGTTCAGGCAACCCTCAATCGCTGTCGAGAGAAGCGCTAGTTCGACGCCTTGAATAGCTATCCGAGCCCATAGAGTTGTCCCGGTAAAGAGCAGGGCTTCCAAGGATAAAATTTTAATCTCTATTGAACTCAACTCTTTCTCTCCTTGTTTGTTTTCTAGGAATAGCCTTGGCAAGCGCTGTGCCAATCCCCTTGGATTGACGATGGTAAAGGTAATGCGCCGAACTAACAGAAGAATTTTTGCCGCTAGGTTTTTAGCTGACAAGAAACAGGGCGCAGAACGTATCCTTTAGGATACGGCTAAGTGTAAAAAATTACTCGCTCGATTCGAAGAATCCGGTGTGCTTCCATACGACCTCCTGCGCTGTAATTAGCCTTTTCGTCATGGTTCCTTGTAATCGCGTTCGTACGCTGCCTCGATACCCGGCAGTGGCTCCAATCTTCATTTGTCGCTCTACGCTAAAGAAGTGATGTAGACCTACATCTGTCCACAAGCCAGATCCGCTCGACTTCCCGACCTAGAGCCGACTCCGGCATCTTTGCCTGGATCGGAAATCTGAAATATTGATGGGGTCGGAACCGCCTTCTTCCTTGGACGACAGCTTTTCAAAAAATGGGACAGAATATGACAGGAAGTCATTATTCCGTATGGCACAATTTCTGCGCTTCAGTCATGCCGATTGACAAGGAAGCAAAGCTCAGTGGTTGTCCCGAGGCCAAGATTTACTCCTAGACCCCGACATGTATAGGCAATGTGGAAAACTGATATCTGCAAAAAGATCCTTCTGATGTGTATAGCAGCGGCGCTTTCGATTGTGGCTGTTCGGGCATGCGCGCTGCCACAGTTCGCTGTAGCCCAACGAGCGGTCGATCATCGCAGTCTGAGGACGGCTAGGTAGCATACGCAGTCGGTAGAGCAACTGATTCGTAATCAGTAGGTCGCCGGTTCGAATCGGGCGAATGATCGCCCCTCCGCCAAGCCGGGGTAATTTTTTCTCATTTTTCTTGGCCAGTCATTGAATAAGCCTGTAGGCAAAAAATGTCATCTGGACGTGGACTGGTGGGGATTCACGACATTTTTGGCGGGGCGCTATCATGCTCCGACCAAGCTCAGGAGGCCAAAAACGCCTTAAGAAACAGCTGGTTTTTGTCTTTGGCAAGAAAAGTCAGAATCACTGGCACAGTTCGTGCTGCACACCCCCTCCATGCAGCTAGTGTTTCATTCGAAGAGAATACTAAAGCCGGATGTAGCTCCACCCCGACAAAGCGAGTCTTTCGAAAAGCTAGGTCATGGGCTGATGATGGGTGCGATCGGGTTTTGCTGTGTCGCTGGAGCAGTCGCGCTCGTGCTCTTCATCGTCTGATAAGCCCTGTTGCAGACAGATCGAGTGCGGCGTCGAGCGAGCTGAGATTTGCGAATTTGAGCGATCGACTTGAGGCGGGAAAGACCCTCTTCTCACGCTCCGAATTATAAACCCCAATCTAAGTAACTTATTCCCTACAATTCGGCCTCAGAGGTAGGCCAAAAAGCGTCCTGGGTTGAGGATGCCTTGAGGATCGAACTGATGTTTGATCTCGCGCATCAGGCTTAAGCTAGGAGGAGCCCCTCCCCAGACGTCAATACCCTCCTTTAGCCGATGGGGCGCTGCGGCTATCACCGCGTGGCCCTTATGGTTCTGCGCTAAAGCGGCAAGTCTCGGAAACCATTCCATGCTCGCCGGATCGCCATCCAGTAACAGCCATAAGGTCCCCGTAGCGGGATGGACGATGTAGCGCGCATCTTTGTCGGAGCTGGAGCGCTCAACGGTTGTCAGTAGTTCCGCCATTGCACTGGCCGAGATCGTGATGCGGTAGAGAACGCCGTCGCCATTCGTCCCAAAATTCCGCATCTCTTCCCAGAGGTTGTTGTGCGGTTCATTCCGCAGGACTTCACCAGTAAGCCCTACACCTCCTGCCATGCTCTGCAAATCCCGGAGATGTCGAGTGATAGCTTCCTCAAACCCCTCGATCCAAACTACAACAGCGGGTGTCGCGAGATTATGACCAAGCGGCTTGGCCGCGTCAGGACCGATTAGGGTTACTGCTGCAGGGAGTAGTGGCGACGAAAAGATCTGGCCAACGAAACGAATGCACTGAGCCAACGAGCCTGACGCAAGGAACGAAGCCGCACTCTCCGGGCGCGGGGCCATTCTAAAGGTCACTTCGGTGATAATGCCGAGTGTCCCCAGGGAGCCGACAAAGAGTTTGCACAAGTCATAGCCAGCGACGTTTTTGACTACCTTGCCACCGGCCTTGACTTGTTCACCGGTCGCAAGGACCATTTTCATCCCGATGACGAGATCGCGCACGCCACCGTATGCCATCCGCCGCGGGCCGTTGACATTGGCGGCGACGATCCCGCCGATCGTCGCGCGCTCCGGATGGGGCGGGTCGACGGGTAAAAACTGGCGCCGCCGCCCTAATAATTGCTGGAAAGACGCAATGGTCATCCCCGCCTGAACGGTCGCCGTCAAGTTCGCGTCGTCGTGTTCGATGAGTTTATCCAACCGTTCGAGCCCGACCGCGACATCCACCCGGCTGGGAATATTTCCCAGCCTCATGGACGTCCCACCGCCCCACGGGACCACCGCCGCGTCCGCTTCGGCGCAGACACGGAGAATCGATGCCACCTGCTCGGGCTGCGAGGGGAAACAAACGAGAGCCGCAATTTTTTCCTCTACCGCATAGGCGGCGAGTGAGGCTGGATTACTGACCAGCGATCCAGCGTCAAGCTCGTGTTCCAACTTGACGCTCAATGCTTCGCTGGAAAGCTTCATCCCGATGAGGAGTCTTTATCGGCGCCGTAAGCTTGCTCGAGAAGATCCATCAGATGAAATACTTTGACGGGCGGGCCGTAGCGCTTGGCGCCGTAGCGGAGCTGAAGCATGCAGCCGGGATTGGGTGCGATGACCGCCTGTGCGCCGGTCTGCGCGATCGATTCCATTTTTTCCCGCAATAACTCCTGCGACATTTCCGGATGGGTGAGATTGTAAATCCCCGCGCTGCCGCAGCAGCGGTCGGAACCGTTCATTTCGGTGAATTTGAGTCCCGGAATAGCTTTCAAAAGCTCGCGCGGTTGGGCTCTAACTTTCTGCCCGTGCGCGAGGTGGCACGGATCCTGGTAAGTGACCGTCAGTTCGACTCGGTGTGGAGGAGTGACCGCACCCAGTTCAGCCAGAAACTCGCTGATATCTTTGACCGATCGACTAAAGATCTGCGCTCTTTCGGCATAGGCCGGATCGTCACGCAGTAGATGGCCGTACTCCTTCATCGCGGCCCCGCAGCCGGCGGCATTGACGATGACGGCGTCCAAGTTCGCGCCGAGAAACGCGTCGATGTTTTGGCGCGCCATCCGCTTCGCCGCAGTGGTCTCGCCGTTGTGGACGTTGAGCGCGCCGCAGCAAACTTGCGACTGCGGCACGACCACGTCGCAGCCGTTTTGCCGCAGCACGCGCACGGTCGCGTCGTTGACTTCGGGAAAGAGGACGGTCATCACACAGCCGCTCAGTACGCCGACACGCGCCCGAGTCTTGCCGATCGCCGGCAGCACCTCGGTCGAACTCTTGAAAAACCGGCTCGGCACGGACGGCAGCATCGAATTCATTTCGCGCAACCTCGCTGGCAGGAGCTTTCGAACGACGCGGTCCAATCCGCTGCGCTGGTAAAATCTGAGGAGTCTTGCGAGCGTCCGCAGCCGTGCCGGATGCGGAAGCAGAGATGTGAAGGCGAAGTTTGCGGCGGCGCGGGCCAGCAGGGAACCGGAAGGGCCGAGCTGCTCGCGCGCGGCCTCGGCGATGCGACCGTAATGGACGCCTGATGGGCAGGCGCTCTCGCAGGCGCGGCACATCAAGCAGAGATTGAGATGGCTCGCGAACCTTTCGTTGAGCTCGACGCGGCCCTCCGCGGCCGCCCGCACCAGATGGATTCGTCCACGGGGAGATTCGGATTCGATATGCAACACTCTGTAGGTCGGGCAGGCGTTCAGGCAGAGCCCGCAATGGACGCACTGATAGAGCTCGGGGATGTCGAGCTTAATTATTGGTTGACTGGTTGTACTGGTGTACGGGTCACTCATAAACTGCCGGTGTTATCGGTCGTCGCTAACCATTCGAACTAGTAACCATGTTAGATCCAGAGCCCTGCCGGGATATTGGCGGGCCCCCTGCGTATCTCGCCGCAGCCGACCGGTGTAGGAAACACTTTCATGGGATTGAACCGGCGGTCCGGATCAAAGGTCTTACGAACGCGGGTCATGGCCTCCAGATCTTCTTGATTGAACAGCAATCCGATGTAGGCCTTTTTTTCCAGCCCGATGCCGTGCTCTCCGGTGATGCTCCCGCCGAGCTCTACGCAAGCGCGCAGGATGGCGGCGCCGGCTTCGACGACACGGTCCAACTCGCCCGGCGTGCGCATGTCAAAGAGGATATTCGGATGGAGATTGCCGTCTCCGGCGTGGAAGACATTGGCGATCTTCAGATTGAATTGTTGGCTGATCTCCGCCACGCGCTTCATCATCTCCGGCAAGCTGCTGCGGGGCACGACACCATCCTGAACGTAGTAGTTAGGCGCCAACGCGCCCATGGCGCCGAACGCCCCTTTCCTGCCTTTCCATAGCAGCTGCCGTTCGGTCTCATCGCGCGCCACTCTGGCCTCTCGCGCCTCATTTCGTTCGCAGATGCTCTGCACGAGATTCACCGAACGTTCGGTCTGTTCGCGGACCCCTTCAACCTCGACGATCAAAACGGCCTCGGCATCGCGCGGCAAACCGACCGGCGAGCCCGTTTCCACCGCTTCGATCGTCGTGTGATCCATCATTTCCAGCGCTGTGGGAATGATCCCCGCCGCCGTGATATCGACGACAGTCTGGGTCGCTCGCTCCATCTGGTCAAAGATCGCGAGCAAGGTTCGCACCGACTCCCGCGTTGGCATGAGCCGCACGGCAACTTTGGTAGCTATCCCCATCGTGCCTTCGGAACCGACAAAAACGCCGCAGAGATCGTAGCCCGGCGTGTCCTGGACTTCCCCGCCGAGCCAGACGACTTGGCCGTCGTCCAGGACGACTTCGACGCCCAAAACATGGTTGGTCGTGACACCGTAAGCAAGCGTATGCGGTCCGCCTGAATTGTTCGCGACGTTGCCGCCAATGGAGCAGGCGGGCTGGCTGGTCGGATCGGGCGCGAAAAAAAGACCATGCTGCGCGACGGCTTTCGTGACATCCAGATTGATCACGCCCGGCTCGACGACGGCGATACGGTTTTGGACATCGACCTTCAGAATGCGGTTCAATCGCGCCAGCGAAAGAAGGACGCCGCCTTCCGCAGGAAC
>VBLN01000075.1:0-2278 GCA_005878685.1 Deltaproteobacteria bacterium
AGGTGGGTGGCGATGAACTTTTCGTCTTTCAGAACCTCCTGCACGAGCGCGCAGAGCTTCTTGCGGCCTTCGGAGCCCGAATCGGTCTCAAGGACGCGGTGACATTCGTCGGCGAACTTTTCGAGCGTATAACCCATGGATAGACCTCCTTCGATATTCACTAGAAGAGGACGTTAATCCTACCCGGTTGAAATTGCAAGACAATATGCTCTGAAGCCGAGGCGATCTTTTTCATGGCTTTGGTTTCGGATATAGTCTCAAGATAGTCTCGGGCTTATCTGATGCAAGAACTATTGCGTAAAGAGTTGACCGAAAAACTTTATCAGATCGTGGGTCCTGAGCACGTGCTTGCGGATTTATCGCATCTCGAAGAGCTCTCCTGGGATGCCCTGAGCGAAGGCAGAATACATCCCCTAAAGAGACCGGCAATCACTCTGCCTCTCTGCATCGTCTTGCCCGTCAGCACAGCCGAGGTCCGCGAAATCGTTCTCCTCGCCAATCAAGAGAAGCTCCCTATCATTCCTTATGGCGGAGGCTCGGGGCTCATGGGCGGGGCTCTGTCCGTTCGTCCGGGAATCGTCCTCGATCTGAGAAGGATGAACAAGATTCTCAAAGTCGATCGAGAGGCCCGCTCCATCGAGATTCAGGCGGGGACTGTCCTTGAGTCGGTAGAGAAGAGATTGAACGAGGAAGGCTTCATCCTGGGTCATGATCCATGGACGCTTCCTGTGGCGACTGTCGGCGGCGCTATTTCCACTGACAGCGTGGGTTATCGCGGCGGGCTCTACGGCTCGATGGGAGAGCAGGTTTTGGGTCTAGAGGGCGTTTTGCCCAACGGAGAGATTCTGCGGACTCGGCCCGTTCCGAAGTCGTCCGCAGGCATGAGGCGAGGGCTGTTTTGGAATCATTACGGAAGCCACGGTCAGAATCTTTCCCCAGCCTGAAAAGCGCGCTCTCCATGCGATTCTTTTCAGATCTTTCGAACATGGATACGGCGCCATTCAAAGACTATTCGCGCGGGGTTTAAAACCGGCTACGGTCGACTTTGGCGACGACGATGACAAATTCCAGGCTGGCGCGGTTCTCTATCTAGCCTTTGAAGGGAGCAGAGAAATGGTCGAGGCGGAGGAGAAGATCGCCTTATCTATATGCGATCAGGACGGCGGGAGAAGGTTGCCTCAAGAGCAGGCGGAAGAGTTTTGGCGCGACCGGCATCTCATTGCTCGCCGATTCATGCAGAATCGGCGGCAGAGGAGAGAGCGCGGCAGAGACGGAGTTTATCGCGATTGGATTCATGTGGCGCTGCCGGGATCCAAGGTCTTACCTTTTCGCAAGGCGGCAATAGAAATCATTGGGAAGCGCGGGGTTCATCTGCAGGAGAGCGGGCTCTGGATTCAGCCGGAGCTGTTTTCGATGCGCTTGGGGATTGAAGATGATGGCTCGGGCAAGCCGCAGCTGGCTCTTGCAGAGACCGTCGATGAATTGCTTCATCTGGTTCAGAAAATGGATGGATCGATGGAGTATACCCACGGCGTCGGCGTGAAGTTGGCATCGCACATGCAAGAAGAACACGGTTACGGCTTGCAGGTCATGCGTCAGATCAAGCAGGTCCTTGATCCGAACAACATCATGAACCCGGGGAAGATGGGCCTCTAGGCATACCGGCTGGTTCTGGCGGAGGGAGCCCGGTTGCCGCGCACCAGTAGCTGGCATCGTAGAAACGCTCCGCGGGACTGAACGGAGGCTTGTAAAAACCCAGCTCGATCCTCAGCTCCAATACCTCGCGCAGGGCGATAGGATGGATCTGCGCCCTAGGGACGACCTTCCTGAAGCTCTCTTCCGCTCGCAGCCGATCCAAGTGCTCGACCTCCATAATCAGGCGCATCGTTTCGTCGCGATGCTCAGGCTCTAGCAGCCAGTCTGTGGCCGTCGCCCACGCTCGGATAAAGCGGATGACCAGATCGCGATGGCCTTCGAGCCAAGAGCGCCGTGTCCAACCGCAGGTCAACGGCCAATTGGGGACATAATCCTCGGCTCTCGCAAGCAGCACACCTCCGGCGGCCAACGCTTTTTCCGTCGAAGGTGGGGTGAGCATCGCTGCGGCGACGCGCCCCTGGAGAAAAGCTTCGAGGCGCTTGGGCGAGCTGCCGATGATCTCGATATGATATTCATTCTCCCTGACGCCGTGAGTCCGCAGAATTTTTGCCCGGATGAGGTCAAGGTTCGAGTCCCCTGGATCGCCAGCCAACAATTTGCCCCGCAACTGTTCCGGAGAAGC
>VBLN01000075.1:2313-10882 GCA_005878685.1 Deltaproteobacteria bacterium
GTAATCCACGCCGTCCGTAGTGGTGCGGGCGATCATCGTGTCTGCGCTGCTCAGGGTGAAATCCCAGCGTCCTTCGGCCATCCCCTGGTTATGGTCTGGCGCATAAGTCGCCTCATCAAAGTGGACCTCGAGTCCCTCTTTGGCGAAGAAGCCCTTATGTTGAGCGACCAGGTGGGGAGGTCTCATGTGATAGCCGGTCGTGTGAATAAAATCCATAACCTTCAAATCTCCAAGAGAAAAAATTTTCTATAACCATACAGCGACGCGCCTCGGCGGTGCAACCGGGTCTTTCTTGCTAACCTTTTGGGAAAAAGTTAGTCTTACACCGATCATGAGGCAGCCGTTTTTCGTAGTTAAAATTCTCATCTTTGCTCTCTTAGCAGGTTGCGCCGCGGCGCCCTACACGGGCAGAAGCCAGTTCATGTTGGTTTCCGAAGGTCAAGAAATGACCTCGGGGGAGCAGGCCTACCGCCAGATTTTGCGCGACAGTGTCTTGTCGGATGACTCCGAAGCGGTGCGCCTTGTGCGCAAGGTCGGGGAAAGAATTGCGCGCGCGGCGAACAAACCTGAATACAAGTGGGAATTCCGTGTCATCAACGACCCCGAGAATGTTAACGCGTTTTGCGTCCCAGGAGGCAAGGTGGCCGTCTATACAGGCATCTTTCCGATCGCCCAGGATGAGGCTGGTTTGGCGGTTATCCTCGGACACGAGGTGGCCCACGCGCTGCTGCGGCACGCAGGAGAGAGGATGAGCCAGGCCGAGATACTGGGTGCCGGCTTTGCGATTGCGGGCGCCACGGGCGTTAGTCCTCAAATCCTTCAGGCCCTCGGTTTGGGCGCTTCGGTGGGTGTTGTCCTGCCTTTTAGCCGGTCCCAAGAATCCGAGGCGGATCATGTCGGGCTGATCCTGATGGCGAAGGCTGGATACGACCCGAAGGCTGCTCTCGGAGTCTGGGAACGAATGGAACGCAAGGAAAAGGGCGGGCCGCCCGATTTTCTCTCGACCCATCCAGGGTCGGAAACACGTATTCAGCAGCTCAAGGCATGGATGCCGGAAGCGCTGCAGTACTATCATCCGATCGACCGCCTAGTCGAGCCTCTGCCCTCGGTCCAGGGCCTGGAATCTGCGACCTCGAAGGCTGAGCGGGAGTTGCTCAAGAGAATCCAGGCTATCAACCAGAGGGTCAAAGATCAGCGCAGCGAGAGGGCGGTGGTGGAAGCGATCGGTTACAGCCTCCGTATGGATCCGGGGTTGGTTTTTCAAGAAAGACAACAATTGCAAATCGGTTACGGACAGTATGCCGCGTTGAGGGGACTTTCCTCCTTGGGCAGGACTTCGCTTCGGCAGATCGCGACCGAATATCAAAGTGGCGTCCCTTGGTCGAATCTTGCCGAGAAGCATGGGACGCGTATCGTCGATCTCATCTCTTGGATGGGAGATCTCTTGCGTACGAGTGCAACGATCCAAAGCCAGTCACGCACGCAGCCGTTCAGACCAGGCTATCGCACAAGGTGAGAGAGCCATTGAGAAAACTGTGAATAGGGCTATTGCAACCTCGCTGCTTTTTTTGTCGCTCTGGTTTGCTCCCGTCGTTGCCCATGCCGCTAAGCTCTATGTGGTCTATGCTTCGATCAGCGGAACACAATCGGCCGGTTGGGTGGCCCAAGAGTCGGGTCTGTTTGGCAAAAATGGTCTCGACGTCGAGCTTCTCTTTGCCGGAGGTGGTCGAGCGGTGACTTCTCTGCTCGCGGGTAACACTCCCATTGTGACCGTCGGCGGCCCTTCAGCCATTGCGGCTCGCCTCAGTGGCGGTGATGTCACCATCATCGCTCACGTCTTTGACACGCTCCTCTACTCTCTTATGGTGACCCCCGAGATCCAGTCTCTATCTGATCTCAAGGGGAAAAAGTTGGGGGCGAGCCGTTTTGGCTCTGCCACTGATTTTGCTCTGCGTTATGTTTTGAAACTTAAGGGAATGGATCCTCTCAAAGACGTCGTGATTTTTCAGATCGGAGGGCAGGCCGAGACCCTTGCCGCGCTTAGGGCGGGATCGATCCAGGGAGGTGTTATCGCATCGCCCGCTACCGCTGAGGCGAAGCGTCTCGGCATGAAAGAGCTCATCAACATGGCCACTTTAGGAGTGGAATATCCGCAGACGACCGTCGCTACGACGGAGCGTTTCCTTAGAGAAAATAGAGATGTGGTCATGCGCTTCACGCGCGCCTATGTGGAAGGGATGCACCGCTTTCTGGTTGACAGAGAGTTTTCTCTTAGGGTCATCGGAAAGTACACCAAGATCCAGAATCGGCAGACGCTCGAAGCGACCTATGACGACTACGCGCCTTACGCTAAGAAAATCCCAGCGCCGTCGCCCGGCTCGATCGGGACGGTCCTGGAACAGCTCTCAATCGGAGACCCGAAGGCTAAAACCGCGCGCCCTCAGGACTTCGTAGACGGCAGCATTGTTGCAGAGCTAGAAAGGGAAGGTTTTTTCCGCAAGGTATGGCGTTGAAATCCCCGTGTCAGGAAGGCGAGATACAGACAAAGCCCCGTTGTCCGGTTCAAGTTTCCGCTCTTTGCAGTGATATCCAGCCGGCTTTGACAATGGAAGAAATTCCAGATAAGTAAATAATTAGGGTTCTTAAGAGGAGTGAAGATCTTAAGATTCAACTGTTCTAACAGGCTTTTGATTGCGCATGAAGAAATGCACCCTCAAGGGTGCATTTCTTTTTTTGCCATAGAGGGTTTGATTTGCGCGCGCAGATAGAGATTTTGGCATCACTTCAGGAGATTGACCGCGAAATCAGGGAAAAGCACGGCGCCCGAGATCTAGTTTTAGCCGAGATCCACAGGAGGGAGCAGGAGATCGAGGCCAAAAAGGTCGAGATAAGTCTTTTGTCCGGTGATCTGGCCGAGTGGGATAAATCGCGTCGAGAGAAGGAGAAGGTGCTACAGGAGGACGGTCAGAAGGCGATGGAAAAAAGGATGCGGATGAACCGCATCAAAAACATCAAGGAGCTTCAGGCGCTGCAGCGGGAAATCGACCAGATCAAACAAAATAATACTCAGTTGGAGGACGAGCTTATTAAGGTTCTCGAAGAGTTGGAGGCACGCACGTCCTCGCTAAAGGAGAAGGTGGAAGAACTGAAAAAATTGGAAGATGCCTGGGGCGAAAAAAGAAGGGAATTGGAGGTGCAGCTCGAAGGTAATTTGATTGAACGTTATGAACTTATCTTCGCCCGTCGCGGCGGTATGGCTGTGGTCGCAGTTTCCGAAGGCATCTGTCAAGGATGTTATATGAATATCCCTCCGCAGCTCAGGAACGAGATCATGAAGAGCGAGCGGCTCAATCTCTGCCCCAGTTGCCATCGCATCCTCTACTACAAGCCCGCCTTACCCCAGGACAAGCAGCTTTAACGTCTATGCCGGTAGATCCCCACGGGGAGTGGCTTCTCATGGTGGATGGAGCGGCGCGAGGGAATCCAGGAGAAGCCGGCTGTGGCGCCGTGGTCTGTGACGAGACCGGCGCTGTGCGTGAAAAGCTCTTCCGCTATCTCGGCCAGGCGACTAACAACGTCGCCGAATACGAGGGATTGCTCATGGGTTTGCAGGCCGTTCTCAAGTTGGGGGGCAGGAAAGTCAAGGTTCAGAGCGATTCCGAACTTGTGGTGCGGCAACTCAACGGGCTTTATCGGGTCAAGGACGAGAAGCTCAAGCCACTTTACCAACGAGCCTTGGGTTTATTGCAACGGCTGGACGCCTATCGTATCATTCATGTCACAAGAGATCACAACCGGCTGGCAGACCAATTGGCCAATCAGGCGATTGACGAAGCGACTGAAGGCCCAGGGGATTAAGAGTTCCAACGTTGCAATTTTCTCCTCTAACCGATATCGAGCTTCATGGGCTAAAGTGGATCAAGCGACCGCTTCCGCTGGGCCAGTGAGTCTGGCCCATAGGGAGAGGAAAGTCCGGACTCCACAGGACAGGGTGGCCGCTAACAGCGGCCCCGAGCGATCGGGGGAAAGTACCACAGAAAAGATACCGCCGTCCGCCTAAGGCGGATGGTAAGGGTGAAAAGGCGAGGTAAGAGCTCACCGGTCCGCCAGTAATGGCGGAGGCAAGGCAAACCCCACCCGGAGCAAGACCAAATAGGAGGGTTTGGGTGGTCCGCCCTTAGCCCTCGGGTAGAGTCGCTAGATCTCGCGAGTAATCGCGGGACGAGATGAATGGTCGCTACGGCTTCTTATAGAAGCCGTCACAGAATCCGGCTTATCGATCCGCTTTAGCCTGCTGCTCTTTGCCAGCTGCGCGTAATCAAAAATCACCGTCCAGTTCTCATCTATCTGGCCTTCTTTGCGGGCTAATTCTCGACCCATGTCTAATCAATATATTGTGTTTGAAAGCAAAATCCTAGCCATAATCCTCAATATATAGTAGTAGTCCCAAAACAAAAGCACGAAACCTCCCTTAAATAAGCAAATTTTTTAGGTAAATAGTCCATTTTTTTATTGACAGAATAGCTGTAGGAGGCTATAAGACGGCCACTGAGTGGTATGAAGTGGGATAAAATCCCATACATATCCTTCTTGGTTAGAATATGTTTCGTGGCAGCTTTGAGCACACCCTCGATACCAAGGGACGATTGAGCATTCCTTCCAAGTTCCGCGAGATGCTCCTTGGCAAAGCCGATGACCGACTGATTATCACCAATTTTGTGCTGGAAGGGACACGGTGTCTCGATGTTTATCCTCTCGACGAATGGCTTCGCTTCGAAGAAGAGATCAGAAAAAAGCCAAAGTTCGAACGCCGTATGATCGCATTTCAGAATTACTACTTGGGTGGCGCCAGTGAATGTGTTGTAGATAAGCAAGGACGCATCCTTGTTCCACCGCGGCTGCGCCAATACGCAAACCTGAAGCGCGATGTCGTTTGGGTCTCCGCGCTCGACAAATTCCGCGTTTGGGATAACGAGGCTTGGAAAAAAGTCTTTGCGGAAGGGGAAGAGAAATTGATGCAGGATCCCGATTTTCTCGGTGACTTGGGACTCTGAGTAGGCCTACCATGCTCCGTCTTGGCCGATAGTCGGAAGGAGGGAAGGAATGCTGCAGCAGCGAAAAATAATTCAGGATATCTCCGTGATCGACGTCACGGGCGATATCGATTTCCGAGAGATGATCAGAATCAAGGACGTGATCGGCTCCTTGATTGAGAGGGATCAGACGAAAGTCGTCTTAAATCTCAAGGCGGTTGACCACATCAATTATCTCAGTATCGGCGTCTTGGTTGAGAGATTAAAGATTCTAAGGAATCTCAACGGCGATTTGAAGCTGGCTGGCATGAGCCCCTATTTGAGAGACATCTTTCGAATCGTAGGCATGGATGAGTTTTTTGAGAATTACACTTCCTTGGAGGACGCAATCGACAGTTTTGACGAGGACTGGGAGGGAGACGGAACTTATCACTAACGTCTATGCCCACGCGCCAGTGATGGTTAAGGAAGCTATGGAACTCCTGAACCCGCGGGCGCACAAGAAATACCTCGACGGCACCATTGGAAGCGGAGGCCACACGGCTCAACTGCTGATGTTGAGCGCGCCCGACGGCGAGGTCCTGGGGCTCGATTGGGATGAGGCGGCAATCCTAGCAGTTCAGCAACAGCTCGGGGGTTTCGAGGATCGCCTGATCCTTCGGCGCGCGAATTTTACGGAGGCGAAGGAGCTATTGAAAGAAATCAGTTGGCGAAAGGTAGACGGGATCCTTCTTGACTTGGGAATATCCTCTCATCATATCGACTCCCCCGAGCGAGGATTTAGCTTTCAGTCAGAGGCGCATCTCGACATGAGAATGGATCGGCGCCAGTCCCTCGATGCCTATCGAGTGGTGAACACTTTCTCGGTGAGCGAATTGGAGCGAATCCTGCGCGAGTACGGCGAAGAGCCTAAGGCGCGTCGGATTGCCTTGGCTATCGATGCGGAGCGCAAGCGCAAGGCGATCGCGACGACGAAGGATCTAGCGGAGATCGTGAAACGTGTTGTGAGGCGAAGCACGGGCCGGATCCATCCTGCAACCAGGACTTTCCAGGCCCTGAGGATCGCGGTGAATCGCGAGCTGGAAAACCTGAAGGAGTTCCTGACGGATGCGTATGATCTGCTTCTCTCCAAAGGACGAATGGTGGTTATCTCCTTCCACTCTTTGGAGGATCGCTTGGTGAAAACAGCCTTTCGGAAATGGGTCAGGAGCTGTCTCTGTCCGCCCGCCGCCATCATTTGTCAATGTGGCTGGAGCCAAAAGGCATTGCTCCTTACGTCCAAACCTCTCCGCCCTACCGTCGAAGAGATTCGAGTGAATCCTCGCGCCCGGTCTGCCAAGCTCCGGGCAGTGGAGCGACTCTAGGGACTACGTATGGCCACGGCCCTGAGCAGGAAGATGTGGGGGCTAGGTCTCACGAAGAGACGGCGGCTTGACCGACCACGTTCGCGGAGGCGACGTCGATTCTCTTTCCCCGCTCTATTTCTTGCTCTTTGCCTGGTTGGCTTGGCATTGCTGCATGTGTGGGTGAGGCTGCAGGTCGTTCATTTCGGCTATGTCCTCTCCACCACCAGTAAGCTGCAGAACCAGCTTGAGCAGGAGAATCGCGAGCTCAGGCTAGAGCTGGCGACTCTGACGTCGCGTGACCGCCTGGAAGCGATGGCCCGGGCGCGACTTAGGCTAACGGAGCCGGAGAAAGGCCAAGTGGTGATTTTGCCATGAGAAGCTCTCTTAAGATTAAAGGAATCAAATTCCGTCTGGGAATCGCCGGACTGTTTTTCGTCTTGATGTTTGTGGCCGTTGTCGTGCGGGCCTTTCATCTCCAGATCCTTCAGGGCGAAACGCTCAAACGGTTGGGAGAGAGGCAGCATCGTAAAGAGTCGATTGTCTATCCGAAAAGAGGGACAATTCTGGATCGTTCCGGAGAGCCGCTAGCGATCAGCCTACAGTCTCAGTCCGTTTATGCGAGGCCGCGACGGGTCACAGACCCTGGAGTCCTCGCTCATGCTCTGGCAAAGGTCTTGGGCCTGAATCCGGTTGAAGTCCAACAAAAGCTCACGGCGGAAAAACCTTTCGTTTGGCTCAAGCGGCAGGTCGCTCCCCGAGACGCGGAAAAAATAAAGGAGCTCAATCTTGAAGGGGTGGGTTTGTATTATGAGCCCAACCGCTACTATCCGCAGGGCCAGCTCGCGGGGCAAGTTGTCGGTTTCGTCAACCGGGATTCCCACGGGCTGGAGGGCGTAGAGCTGCGATACGATAGCTACATCCGCGGTGAGATGGGTTCCCCCCTTGTTGAGCGAGACGCTTTGGGACGGAGGGTGCTCACCGAGGGCGTCGAAGAGCTCCAGCTCCCTCCGGGAGCCGACATTCATTTAACTTTGGATACCTCGATCCAGTACCTTACAGAAAAGCAGTTAGAGACGGCAGTTACCAAATTTCGCGCCAAGGCCGGCATCGCCATCGTGGTCGATCCATTCACGGGCGAAGTTCTCGCGATGGCTAACTATCCCTTCTTCAATCCGAACAGCTTTACCCGCCAGTCTTCTCAGCAATGGCGCAATCGGGCGGTGACGGACAGCTTTGAGCCCGGCTCTACATTCAAGACCATTGTGGCCGCCGCAGCACTCGAAGAGGGGGTTGTCCAAAAGGAGGATCTCTTCTACTGTGAGTACGGTAAATATGCCTATGCCGGAAAGACGATTCACGACACGCACTCCTACGGCTGGCTCCCCTTTTCCAAGATTATCCAATATTCCAGCAATATCGGCGCGACCAAAGTGGCCGAGAAGCTAAAGAAGGAAAGATTTTACCGCTACATTGACAGATTTGGCTTTGGGCAGCCGACGGGCATCGATATGCCAGGGGAAGTCGGTGGATTAGTTCGGCCTCAGGAGAGCTGGAGTGCCGTTGACTTGGCGACTCACTCTTTTGGCCAGGGGATCGCCGTAACGCCGATCCAGCTTGTCATGTCGTACGCGGCCATCGCCAATGGTGGCTTTCTCATGCGGCCGTATGTGGTGCGCCGGATTGTAGCTCCCGACGGTGGGGTATTAGCGACGAACCAACCTTACGTTGTCCGCCGCGTTATTTCGGAAAAGACCGCGCATCTAATGACTTCGATCCTCAAGGGAGTGGTGAATGAGGGTGGAACAGGCGTTATGGCGGAGGTGGAAGGATTTGACGTCGCCGGCAAAACGGGCACGGCTCAAAAGCCTGATCCCGAGCACGGAGGGTATTCGACAAAGAAGAGAGTAGCCTCTTTTGTCGGGTTTGTTCCGGCGGATGATCCCCGCTTAGTTTTATTGGTCCTGATCGATGAGCCAGCGGTGAACGTCTACGGTGGCGTGGTTGCGGCGCCGGCTTTTCGCAATGTCGCCCGCGGCGTGTTGCGCCAGCTCGGGGTCGTCCCGGAAAAGGCAGAGCCCCGATTACTGCCGACCGCCCAGGAAACAACCTTGGCGCGCTCCGAGCGCAAGTATGCAGACGGGGTGCTTAGACAGGAGAATGATCAGGAAGTTCCAGACTTTGTCGGTCTCA
>VBLN01000075.1:10931-24857 GCA_005878685.1 Deltaproteobacteria bacterium
CGCGGCAGGAAAAGCCTGGACTAAGAACGAAACGTTAAGTCTGGAGCTGCAAGGTTAATAGGGATGAGACTCAAGGAGCTGCTCGAAGCTGGGGATGTGGAAGAGGCCCATGGGGACATAGACTGCCCTGTCACCGGGCTTGCATATGATTCCAGAGCGGTGAAGAAGGCTGATATTTTTTTCGCCTTACCCGGGGCGCGAACGGACGGACACGGTTTTGCTCCGCAAGCCGTGGAGCAGGGGGCTGCGGCTGTTGTTTTGGAAAGAAAAATTGCCTTACCGACAAACGCCACGTGGGTTCGAGTGCACAATATCAGACGCACCATGGGGCTGTGGGCGGCAAAATTTTTCGCCTATCCTAGCCGTCGCCTGTGTCTTGTCGGGGTCACCGGGACCAATGGGAAGACCACAGTGACCTATCTTCTCGAGTCGGTCTTTTCCGTCGCGGGAAAGGTTCCGGGCGTCATCGGGACGATCAACTACCGCTACCGGGATCAAGCCCTGCCTGCCCATCACACTACTCCCGAGTCGGTGGATCTTCAGGCTCTTTTGGCCAAGATGGTCCAGTCTGGAGTTGAGTCTGTTTCCATGGAGGTTTCCTCCCATGCCCTGGAATTAGAACGAGTGAGAGGCATGGAATTTGATGTTGCCTTATTCACCAATCTGTCCCGTGATCATCTCGATTTTCACGGCGATATGGAACGCTACTATTCCGCTAAGAGCAGGCTTTTTACGGATTACCTGCCAGCGAGCTCCAAGAAAAAAAAGTTTGCCGTCGTTCATGGCGCAGATCCCAAAGGTCAAGAGCTTCTGAACAAAGTCCGAAAAGTAGGGCTGGAGACGCTGAGTTACGGACGAGGCAACGAATGGGACGTCCATCCGTTGGAGGTTGAAGGCAATCTCGAAGGCCTGCGGGGAAAGATCTCGGTGAAAGGTAAGGAGATCGGCTTCGCTTCCCAACTTATCGGCGCGGCGAATCTGGAGAACATCTTAGGCGCCGCCGGCGTTGGTTTCGCATTGGGGTTGCCGCCCGACGTCATCGCCGAAGGCATCGGCCGGTTGAGAGCAGTCCCCGGCCGGTTGGAGAAAATCAAAAATGATCTCGGCATCTCCGTATTCGTCGATTATGCGCATACGCCCGACGCTCTGGAGCGAGTACTGCAAGGTCTACGTCCTCTGACGCGGCGTCGGTTGGTTGCGCTCTTCGGTTGCGGCGGAGATCGAGATCGCGGAAAACGGCCGCTCATGGGAGAGATCGCGGGGCACCTCAGCGATCTCTTGGTTTTGACATCCGACAACCCTCGCAGTGAGGAGCCTCATAGAATTTTGGCAGAGATCGAAGCGGGGGTGCAGAAAACCGGTCTGAAGAAATTTTCGATTTCCGATTTTGGATTTCCGATTTCAAATCTAAAATCGGAGAGGGGTTATTTTGTAGAGCCGGATCGGCGCGCCGCTATTGGTCTGGCACTTCGGCTTGCGCGCGCCGGCGACCTGATTCTGATAGCAGGGAAGGGACACGAGGATTACCAGCTAGTGGGATCCCAGCGGCTTCACTTCGATGATCGTGAAGTGGCAAAACAAGAGTTGGGAAAGCTGTCAGCGATCAGCAGTCAGGAGAAAGCTGATAGCAAATAGCTGATGGCTATTTCATGCCGTGGAGCAGAGAAGAAATCCTCCTGGCCACTGGCGGGACGGTCCTCAAGGAAGGGAAAAAGGCGGTTTTTGGCGAAGTCGTCATCGATTCGGCAAAGGCAAGAGCAGACTCGGTCTTCATTGCCTTGAAAGGAGCAAGGTTTGATGGACATGACTTCCTCAAGCAAGCGGTCCGCAATGGAGCCTCTTGTCTTGTCGTCCATAAGCGACCGCGCCTTTCAGAGCTCGCAGATGCTACAGTTATTAAGGTACGGGACACGCTTACGGCGCTGGGGGATCTGGCCCTTTACCGCCGCAACAAGGTCGGCCCCAAAGTTTTGGCCATTACAGGATCGAATGGAAAGACAACGACAAAGGAGATGGTAGCAGCGATTTTGGAGCAGGCCTCAATTCAGGGAAGATCCCTTCGAGGAAGAGTCCTAAAGACTGAGGGAAATTACAACAACCTCGTGGGTTTGCCTCTAAGCCTGCTTCGCCTTCGAGGGGACGAGGAGGCTGCGGTTCTTGAACTGGGAACGAGTCATCCGGGAGAGATCAGACGTCTGACACAAATCGACGCTCCCGATGTCGGTCTCATCACTTCGGTTGCACCGGCTCACCTGGAAGGGCTCCGGACCGTGGCCGGCGTGGCTCGGGAAAAAGGGGAACTCTTTCGAGGAATGAAGTCAGAGGGGGTTGCGGTCGTCAACCTGGATGATCCTTGGGCGTACCGTCTGGGAAAGAAGTTTCCGGGAAAGAAAATCACCTACGGCAGGTCAGGTGAAGTCAGGAGTGAGTCTTGGAAGGCTGTTGGTACAGCGGGAATGGAATTTACCTTCCTAGTGGGGAGCCGGCGGCAGGGCATCCGTCTTAAGCTCTCAGGGGAACGTAACCCGGCGGCCATGGCCTACGGGCTTGGAGCCGATCTGGAAGCAATCCGCCTGGGGCTGGAAGCGCTCAAGCCGTATCCGATGCGCATGGCGACAGAAATATGGAGGGGGATCGGAATTATCAACGATGCCTACAACGCCAATCCGGCATCCATGGAAGCCGCCCTCAAGACGCTGGCACAAGTGGAAACTCGAGGAGAGAAAATTGCCGTATTGGGGGACAAGTTGGAGCTGGGGAAGAAAGCGGGTAAGAGCCATCTCAAATTGGGCAGATGGATGGACAAATATCACGTCGATCGCCTCTATCTGCTGGGTCAGCAGGCTGCGCAAGTTCGAAGAGGGGCGCTGCTTGCGGGGATGGATGAAAGGCAAGTGTTCATTGGTAAGAATCATTCGAGCATCGCGCGGATGATGCACAATCATGTGCAGAAGGGGGACTGGATTCTCTTCAAGGGATCACGCGGCATGGAGATGGAGAAGGTTTTGGCGGCATTTAAAGATAGGGGAGAGTAACGCTTGTGCTGTATCATTTGCTCTTTCCTCTGCACTCGACCTATTCAGCGTTTAACGTATTCCGCTACATTACCTTTCGGGCGGCCCTGGCGGCTTTAATGGCGCTGCTCATTTCCTTTCTTCTAGGCCCTTATATTATTCGCTCACTAGCGGCTGCGCAAATGAGCCAGCCGATCCGCGAAGATGGTCCGGCCAGCCACACGGCGAAGGCGGGCACGCCTACTATGGGGGGGACGCTCATCATTCTTGCCCTCTTTCTCTCAACTATTCTCCTCGCTGACATGGCGAACCCTTACGTTACCCTTGCTCTCTTTGTCACCGCAGGCTTCGGTGTGATCGGCTTTGTTGACGATTCCCTAAAGCTCAAGCGCAAGAGCAGTCGCGGTCTCTCGGCTCGAACCAAGCTTCTCTGCCAGTTCGCTGTAGCTTGTGTTGCCGTCCTCATCCTCTATCACCCGCTGCATTTCAGCAGCGTGATTGGGGTTCCTTTTCTCAAAAATATTCGGCCTGATCTGGGTTTGTGGTACGTCCCGTTCGCCATGCTCGTGGTGGTGGGCGCCTCTAATGCCGTTAATCTGACCGACGGCCTTGACGGCCTTGCGATCGGACCCGTGATGGTCGCGGCCGGGACCTACGCGTTCATCGCTTATGTCACAGGTCATCAGAAACTGGCTGAGTATCTTCAGATTTATTATGTCAACGGCGCCGGCGAGCTTAGCATTTTCTGCGGCGCGATGGTCGCGGCCGGTCTCGGCTTTCTCTGGTTCAATGCCTACCCGGCCCAGATGTTCATGGGAGACGTGGGCTCTCTGGCTTTAGGCGCTGCGCTGGGCATCATCGCGGTGATGACCAAGCATGAGATCCTTTTGATCATCGTTGGCGGCGTCTTTGTCGTTGAGGCGCTCTCAGTGATTTTTCAGGTTGTTTCTTACAAGCTCAGGCGCAAGCGGGTGTTCCTGATGGCTCCGATCCACCACCACTACGAGCTTAAGGGGTGGCCCGAGCCTCAGATCATCGTTCGTTTCTGGATCATTTCGGTCATCTGCGCGCTGGTGGCTTTGAGTACGTTGAAGCTGAGATGAAAAAGATTTTCCATGGAATTGAGGGACAAAAGGGTGATGGTCCTCGGGCTGGCGCGCACAGGAATCGAAACGGTTCGATTTCTCGTAGGTCGAGGAGCGCAAGTGCTGGCGAGCGATTGCAAAAACGAAAAGGAGCTTGAGACGGAGATGCAAGCGCTCTCTCAATTGCCGGTTCGTTTCCTTCTGGGCGGGGAAACGATTTCATGGCTAGACGGAGTCGATCTCTTAGTTCCCAGTCCCGGGGTTCCGCTAGAGAATCCTCTGCTTCATGAGGCGACGAAGAGAGGGATCGATGTCCTGAGTGAAATTGAGCTCGCCTATCGATTTCTCCAGGTGCCATTGGTCGCGATTACCGGCACGAATGGAAAGAGCACGACGACTTCGTTGATCGGTGAGATTTTAAAGGCCAGAGGCTTGAAGGTCTTTGTCGGTGGGAATATCGGGGCCCCATTGATGGGATTCGTTGCCGGAGATTGGGACTGGGGTGTCGTGGAGGTGAGCAGCTTTCAGCTCGAGTGGGTCGAGCAGTTTCGTCCCAAGATCGCGCTGCTGCTTAATTTGACCGAGGATCACCTCGATCGTTATCCGAGCTTTGCCTCTTATTGTGGGGTGAAGGAGAGGATTTTTCGTTCTCAGCGAGACGGGGATATCGCTGTCCTCAACCGCGATGATCCTCTTGTGTGGGCCATGAAAGAAAGGATCCGTGCGCGGGTGATCTCTTTTGGCTGGCACGAGGTGGACGAGGGGGTCTATGCCAACGGGAGCGAGATTATCTGGAGGAGCCACGCTGGAGAAGAACGATTTCCCCTTGCCAGAGTCAAGATCCAGGGAGTCCACAACGTCGAGAATCTGATGGCGGCGGTGACCGCGGCGAAATCCATAGGTGTTCCGCGAGAAATCATTCAAAGAGCCATGGAGGGATTTTCCGGCCTCGAGCATCGGCTCGAGTTCGTGCGTGAGAAAGATGGCGTTCGTTTTTATGACGATTCGAAAGGCACCAATGTCGGCGCAGTGGTCAAGTCACTAGCTAGCTTTTCAGGTCCGGTGATTCTCCTCGCCGGCGGCATCGATAAAGGAGGCGACTACCGCGTATTAGAAGATGAGATTCGGCGCAAGGTCGAAAAGATGATCCTGTTCGGCGCGGCCAAAGAGATCATCAGCAGAGCCTTGGGCCATCTCACAGAAACCGTTGTGGTGCAGACGCTCGAGGAGGCGGTCCGAGAAGCGGCAAGCAGCGCGCGTGCGGGGGATATTGTTCTTCTTTCTCCTGCCTGCTCCAGCTTTGACATGTTTCAGAACTATGCCGAGAGGGGGCAAGTCTTTAAGAACTTGGTTTGGAATCTATGAGAGAAGGGATGGCTATAGATGGTTGGATCTTGCTCGCTGTCGCGGTGCTGCTAGCGGTGGGCATCACGATGGTTCTGAGTACCAGCTATCTCTATTCGCAGGAGCGCTTCTCTGACGGCACCTACTTTTTTCGCAAGCAGCTGGTGGCGGCGGGTGTGGGGCTGGTGGCACTCGTGATCTCTGCCCTGTTTCCGTCGGCGGCCTACCGGAGGATCGCCTATCCCCTGTTGGGTCTAAGCCTCGTGATCTTAACGATAGTTCTCGTACCCGGGATAGGTCTTTCGCGCGGCGGCGCCAGGCGCTGGCTTCCCCTGGGTGGCTTCGCCTTTCAACCTGGCGAGCTGGCCAAGATTTCCCTGGTGCTTTACCTGGCCCATTCTTTGGCGAAGAAGAGGGAGATGATCCGCACTTTTACCGTTGGCGTTCTCCCACATCTCATTGTCGGGGGCCTTTTTTTAGGCCTCATCCTTCTGGAGCCTGATTTGGGAACAGCGCTCATGCTCGGTTTGATTCTTTTTCTCATGCTTTTTGTCGGTGGGATCAAGGCTTCTCATCTCTTGATGATCGGCTCGATGGCGTTGCCGGTTTTGGCGCTCGCTCTTATCGGCGCGGAATATCGCCTGCGTCGCCTCTTCGCCTTTGTCGATCCGTGGAGGGATGCCTCGAACACCGGCTTTCAAATCATCCAGTCGTACATCGCATTCGGCTCCGGGCAGCTTTGGGGACGCGGATTGGGTGAGAGCCGACAGAAATTGTTTTATCTGCCCGAGGCACACACGGATTTTATTTTCTCCGTGATCGGAGAGGAGTTGGGCCTGCTGGGGGCGTTGGTGGTTCTAGCACTCTTCGCCGTCATCGTCGTGCGGGGATTGCGTATGACAGCGAGGATTGAAGAGCCGTTTTGCCAGTACCTGGCTTTTGGGTTGACGACCCTGTTGGGCCTTCAGGCACTGATCCACATGGGGGTCGCCATGGGACTTCTGCCCACAAAGGGTCTGGTGCTTCCTTTTATCAGCTACGGAGGCTCGGCGATGGTGATGAACCTGACGGAGGCCGGGATACTTCTCAGTCTCTCGCGCAGGAGATTGTAAGAATGCGGGTGGTCATAGCTGGCGGGGGAACCGGCGGTCACCTCTTCCCCGGACTGGCTGTGGCTCGGGAATTTAAAAGAAGAGACGCCATGACCGAGGTGCTATTCGTCGGAAGTGAGCTTGGGATTGAAAGCCGGATCGTGCCTCATGAGGGATTTGCCTTGGAAACGCTGCCGATTAAGGGAATCAAAGGGAGAGGCATGCGAGGATTGATCCAGGCTCTTTTTGGCATTCCGGTTAGTCTTTTCCGCTCGCTCAGAGTCATCCGGCGCTTTCGGCCCGAGTGCATCATCGGAGTTGGCGGCTATGCCTCGGGTCCGTTTCTTCTCGCGGGAAAAATTAGGGGTATTCGGTGCGCCATCATGGAGCAAAATCTTCGCCCAGGGTTAACCAATCGCATCCTGAGTCGGCTCGTGGATCGTATCTTTGCCACCTATGAGGGGAGCCTCGCTTATTTTCCCCAATTCAAGGTCATAACGACGGGAAATCCAGTGCGCTGGCGGACTCTGCCTCAGGTTCAGCAGCAGGAAACCTTTACACTCCTGGTCTTCGGGGGAAGCGCAGGAGCCCACCGGATCAATCTCTGCGTGGTCGAGGCGCTGGAGAGGCTTAAAGATCTCGGCCCAAGACTCCGAGTCGTTCACCAGACCGGAGAGGCGGATCTCTCTTCCATCAAGCCGGCCTACGATTCTCTTCCCTTTAAGGCTGAGATTTTTGCTTTCATTCAACGGATGGATCACGCCTATGCCGAGGCGGATCTTGTGGTTTGTCGGGCCGGAGCCACGACGATCGCGGAACTTACGGCATTCGGGAAGCCCGCGATCCTGGTTCCTTATCCCTATGCGGCCTACGACCACCAGCGATGGAATGCCCAGGCCCTTCAAGAGTGGGGAGCGGCAGAGATGATCCTGGATCGGGACCTGAGCGGGGAGAAGCTTGCTGCGACGATCAGGGCTCTCTATTTAGATCGCGAGCGGCTCAAGAGCATGGGGGAAGCCGCTCGAAAACTCGGCAGACCTGAAGCCGCGGAGAGGATTGTGGATGAGTGTTATGCGCTGCTGTCTAGTACGAGACAGGGTGACAAGAGACCGTGAGTCTTGAACCATGCTTGAGAAGAAGCACCGGGTCCATTTTGTCGGGATCGGTGGAGTTGGCATGAGTGGCATCGCCGAGGTGCTGTTGAACTTGGGTTATTTTGTGAGCGGTTCGGACCTGCGCGAAAGCGAAGCGACCCAGAGGCTGCGCTCTTTAGGCGCTCAAATCTCCCTTGGGCATCGCGAGGCCAATCTGGTTGCAAAGCCTTCGGTCGTGGTGATCTCCACGGCGGTCAAGTTCTCCAACCCTGAAGTATTAGAGGCGCGCCGGCTGCACATCCCTGTCATTCCGCGCGCCGAGATGCTGGCCGAGCTGATGCGCATGAAGTATGGCGTGGCGGTGGCAGGCAGCCATGGAAAGACCACGACCACATCGATGATCGCCGCGGTGCTGAGCGCTGCGGGCATGGATCCCACAATGGTGATCGGCGGGAGATTACGCTCGCTTGGAAGCAACGCCAAATTGGGACAAGGGGATATTTTGGTGGCTGAGGCGGATGAGAGCGACGGAACTTTTCTGCTGCTCTCTCCGACCGTCGCGGTCGTCACCAATATCGATCGCGAGCATATGGATTTTCATCAGACGATGGATCGCCTGATGGAGAGCTTTCTCGCTTTCATCAATAAGGTGCCGTTCTATGGATTGTCGGTCTTGTGCCTCGATCATCCTAACGTGAGAGCGCTTCTTCCCAAGGTGAGAAAGCGTTTTACCACCTACGGTTTCTCGCCGGAGGCCGATTTTTGCGCCCGAGATCTACAAATCCATGGCATGGAGGTCCGGTTCTCCGTAATCCATGGGTCGAAGTGCCTAGGAGAGCTAAAGCTCCACTTGCCGGGGCGTCACAGCGCCGCGAATGCTTTAGCCGCAGTCGCCGTGGCGCAGGAGCTAGAGATTCCATTTTCGCACGTTGCGACGGCATTGGAATCGTTCACAGGTATTCATCGCCGCTTTGAGATCAAAGGAGAGCTCCGCGAGGTCATGGTGATCGACGATTACGGGCACCATCCGGTGGAGGTTGAGGCGACGATTAGCGCCATTCGAGATGGCTGGAAGCGTCCTCTCACGGTTGTTTTTCAACCTCACCGCTACACTCGAACCCGGGATCTCTTTGACGACTTTTTGATTTCCTTTGAGGGCACAGATCGCCTGATCCTGACGGAAATCTACGAGGCGGGCGAGGAGGCGATCCCCGGAATCAGCGGTGAAGCCCTTTATCAGGCTGTTAAGCGGAGGGGGCACCTCGATATCGAATTTATTCCTGACAAAACGGAGATTGCAAAGCGCCTAGCGTCGAAGGTCAAGAGCGGCGACATCGTCTTAACTCTGGGAGCGGGAGATATCTACAAAGTAGGAGAAGAGCTCATTGAGATCTTGCGGCAATAAAAAGGATCATGACTCAGGAGCAGTTCATCCGAGAACTCAGACTCATCGCCGGATTGGCGGTGAAAGTTCACGAGCCTCTGGCACGCTATACCTCGATCAAGGTCGGCGGTCCGGCGGACTATTTTCTCGAGGTGGAGAAGGCTCAAGCGTTGCTCCAGACGCTCAGCCTGCTGCGCGACCACAAGGTCCCTTTTTCCCTTCTCGGCAATGGAAGCAATGTGCTGGTAAGCGATCTTGGAGTGCGGGGAGCCGTCATCCGTTTGGGAAAAGAGTTTAGACAGATTGAGTGGCAAGAGATGGAGCAAGGCGTTTGGGTTGCTGTAGGCGCTGCCTATCCTGTGGCTCAATTGGTTCGGCAGGCAGCCCGCAGGGGATATGGCGGCTTGGAGTTCGCCGAAGGCATACCCGGAAGCGTCGGTGGAGCGCTGGTGATGAATGCCGGGGCCTATGGCTCTGAGATGGAAAAGATCGTGGAGCGAGTCGAGGCCGTTACAAATATTGGAGAACCGGTCGGCTTTAACCGGGAGGAGATGATCTTTTCCTATCGTGATTCCCATCTCCCATCGGGGATCATCGTGACGAGAGTTACCTTGCGGCTTTTGAAGGCAAAGGTCGAAGACGTGGGCTTGAAAGTGCAGGAGTTGGTGCAAAGGCGAAAAAAAAGCCAACCCTCTGGCCATCCCAATTCCGGCTCGATGTTCCGCAATCCTCCCGGGGATTTTGCCGGCCGGTTGATTGAGGCTGCAGGTCTTAAGGGAAGAAGGATGGGCCGTGCGGCGATCTCCGATCGGCACGCGAATTTCATTGTCAATCTGGGAGGCGCGAAGGCCGAGGAGGTGAGGGGACTCATGGAGATCGCCCAGGCTGAAGTGAAGAAAAAATTCGGCGTGAAGCTTCAACCTGAGGTCCGGTTCTTAGGGGAGTGGCCGACTAGAGAGACATGAAGATCTTTCTCCACAGAGAGAACAAAAAGAGCGCTAAACAGAGCGGGCGGAGACGCCTTCGTCTCTGGTCCGCTGTTTTAGTGCTCCTCTGCTTCCTTGTGTTTCTCTACGTGGATCGAGTTCAGGTGGCGCAGGTCACAGTTCGTGTCCGCGATTTCTTTCTTTATCATCCCTATTTTTCCGTTCAGGAGATCCAGGTGAGAGGGGGCGAGAAGATCGGTGGGAGTGAGATTGTGGCTATGGCGGGATTGACCCACGGGATGAGCATCTGGAAGATCGATTCGGAGGGGATAGAAGGGAAGGTGGGAAGGCATCCTTGGGTCAAGCATGTCTTGGTGCGGCGGGAATTTCCCCATCGCGTCGTCATTGAGGTCGAAGAGAGATCCCCTAAAGCGAGCGTGATTATGGGGAAGCTTTATTACGTCGATGCCGAGGGGTTTGTCTTCAAAGAGATCGGAGAGGGTGAAAGAGCCGATTTTCCGCTGCTAACCGGATTGCGGCAGGCGGAACTCGCCGCGCGCGCCTACTCTGCGCGGCAAAAGATTCAGGAGGCGCTGCGGCTTGCCGATTTGATGAGCCGATCCTCTCTGCCGCTCTCTGAAATTCATTTCAATTCCGGCGGCGGCATCGTTCTATATCCCATGGCTTATTCGATCGCTCTCCATTTTGGTTGGGGCGATTGGGATGAAAAGATCAAGCGTCTTCAGCGGATCTTGGAGGTATGGAATGGGAGAGAGAATCGGCTTGCAACATTAGATCTGAGGTTTCGCGACCAGGTGGTCGCACAACTGAAAAAGGTTCAAGGATCAAAAAGGTTGAAGGGTTAAAGGGTCGAAGGGATAGGCGATGACTGCAGCAGCAGAATTTAAGATGACGGACCTCAAATCCGAGATCTGCCATTTGAAATTCTGAGCGAGGCGAAGAAGGGCTATGAGCAAGAAGAACAGCATTATCGTAGGACTGGATATCGGGACCTCTAAGGTCTGCGCGGTCGTAGGAGAGATGACGGACCGGGGATTAGAGGTCATAGGCGTGGGGTCTCACCCTTCTCAAGGTTTGCGCAAGGGAGTGGTGATCAATATCGAGAGCACCGTGGAGTCCATCAAGAAGGCCGTCGAGGAGGCGGAGCTGATGGCGGGGTGTGAGGTCAATTCTGTCTTCACGGGAATCGCCGGCGGTCACATTAAGGGCTTTAACAGCCACGGCATTGTCGCCGTGAAGAATAAAGAGGTCACGCAGCGCGATCTTGAGCGGGTCATCGACGCGGCCAAGGCTGTGGCCATTCCGATGGATCGTGAAGTGCTGCACATCCTGCCGCAGGAATACATCATCGATGATCAAGACGGGATCAAAGAACCCTTAGGCATGTCGGGAGTCCGCCTGGAAGCCAAGGTCCACATATGCACCGGGGCGGTCACATCGGCTCAGAACATCGTCAAGTGCTGCAACCGAACCGGCCTCAATGTCGCGGATATCGTGCTGGAGCCTTTAGCCTCTGCAGAAGCGGTCCTGACCCCGGAGGAGAGAGAGTTAGGGGTCGCCCTGGTAGACATGGGCGGGGGCACAACCGACATCGCGCTTTTTCACGACGGCGCGGTCAAGCACACGGCCGTTTTGGCTATCGGCGGAAACCATCTTACGGGCGACATCGCCGCAGGGCTTAGGACCCCGGTCGCCGAAGCGGAGCGGATCAAGCAGCGATACGGCTGCGCGCGGACCTCGATGGTGACGAAAGATGAACGGGTCGAGGTGCCGAACGTAGCTGGGAGGAATTCCCGGACGCTCTCGCGCCAGATCTTATGCGAGATCATCGAGCCTCGTCTGGATGAAATCTTCCAACTGATTCTTCGAGAGATCATTAAGTCAGGCTACGAGGGCTCGCTCGCGTCGGGCGTCGTAATGACCGGCGGGTCGACGCTGCTTCCCGGGACGATCGAGATGGCCGAGCAGGTCTTCGGCATGCCGGTGCGGCTTGGAGTCCCGACCCACGTGGGCGGATTGATCGACGTGGTTTCAAGCCCCATTTATGCCACTGGCGTCGGCTTGGTTCTCTACGGCATGAAGCGGCTGGATAAAAACTTCTTCCGCATTCGGGACGACAATCTCTTTCATAAGGTCAGGACTCGAATAGTCGATTGGTTCAGTGAATTTTTTTAGGAACGCAAAAAAATTCTTTTAAGGAGGAAAGCGTATGTTTGAGCTTTTAGAGCAAGTCAGTCTAGGCGCGCGGATCAAGGTGATCGGCGTCGGAGGTGGAGGCGGAAATGCCGTCAACACCATGATTGCGGCCAAGTTGGCTGGAGTCGATTTTATGGTGGCCAATACCGACGTCCAGGCCATCGAGGCGAACCGCGCCTCAGTCAAGATTCAGCTCGGGGAGAAAATCACGAAGGGGCTAGGAGCCGGCGCGAACCCCGAGATCGGACGGCGCGCGGCCCAGGAGGACCAGGATAGAATTCGCGAGTGTTTGGCCGGAGCCGATATGATCTTCATCACCGCCGGAATGGGAGGCGGGACCGGGACCGGAGGGGCGCCCGTGATCGCGCAGATTGCCCGAGAAGCCGGGGCACTGACAGTCGGAGTGGTGACCAAGCCTTTCCCCTTCGAAGGCAAAAAAAGGATGCGCCAGGCCGAAGAGGGAATCCGGGAACTCAAACAGAGTGTGGATACTTTGATCGTGATTCCGAATCAGCGGCTCTTGAGCATCGCGGCGAAGACCACCACAATGCTGGATGCCTTTCATAAAGCCGATGATATCTTATTCCAGGCCGTACGCGGCATCTCCGATCTGATCATCACACCTGGTCTCATCAACCTCGATTTTGCCGATGTCCGTACCGTGATGTGTGAGATGGGAATGGCGATGATGGGTGCAGCCTCAGCGTCGGGCGAGAATCGGGCCGTGGAAGCGGCACAGAAGGCGATCTCCAGCCCGTTACTGGAGGACATCTCGATCCATGGAGCCAGAGGGGTTCTCATCAATATAACTGGCGCAGCGGATTTGGGCCTGCATGAAGTGAACGAGGCGGCTACATTGATTCAGGAAGAGGCCCATGACGACGCCAATATCATCTTCGGGGCGGTGATCGACGAAAGGCTAAAGGACGAAATTCGTATCACCGTGATCGCCACCGGCTTCGGCGAGAAAGAAGAGCGCAAGCCCGCTCTCGGAGGTATGTCTAACGCCAACATGGCGCGGGGAAGGAAGGTCGTCCACCTGGGCACGATCGTGGACGACCTTAACGTGCCGACCTGGGAGCGGAAAAAGAAAGAGAGCGGCGAGGTAGAGACGGTGACGCTGGATAAGGCGAGCATGCAGTTTAGCCCGGACGATGAGGATCGCCTCGATATCCCGACGTTCTTAAGGCGACAGATGGACTAACAGTTCGCTTGGCAGCTTCTTTCCGTGATACCAATGTAGGAGAAGACAGGCCATAGCGCCCATGAGCCGCTACGCGTTCACGCTTCGCAAGTACCTAGTCACCGTCAAAGCCGCCGTGCGTGACGGGAACTCGCATTTGTTGGACCACCTGCTCAACGACTTCCTGGTTTGCGATGACGGGGTGATCGCGAAGATCAGAAGGGAGAAACAAGTTCACCATCAGGGTCTGCGACTCGTTAGTAAGCCGCAGACATGGCACCAGTATTCTCTCGCCTTCATAGAAGGCGAAAAAGAGTCCGCCCGGTACAGCAAAGCAACGGTGCGCTAGCGCGCCCCGCTGCCCTATACAAGTAGTGTGTCGGCGCTGTAATTCAGCGGGCTCCCGGTCCTCCTGCGAACATGGCGGAAGACTGAGACCGTAACCGATCCTATTCTGCAAAATTAATCGCGCTTACTCCCAGCCGTTGCGCCAATAGAAACACATTCGCTCGATATTGCCGGGAAGAAATTCGTCGTAGCGGCCCCACTTTTCGTATTTCGGGAGTTTGACTTCCTTCATCGCGTCGT
>VBLN01000331.1 GCA_005878685.1 Deltaproteobacteria bacterium
TTCTTTCCTTCAAAGGCGATTTCACCTTCCGTCGGCTCGATCTTCTTTCCTTCAAAGGCGATTTCACCTTCCGTCGGCTCGATCAGCCTGAGGATGGTTCGGCCCAGAGTGGACTTGCCGCACCCGGATTCGCCGACCAATCCGAGCGTTTCCCTTTCCTCGACCGTGAGATCGACACCATCGACGGCCCTCACTTCTCCCTTGCGCCGGGAAAAGAGTCCGCTGCCGACGGGAAAATACTTCTTTAGGTTACGAACCTCGAGCAAACTCACGTCTCTTTCCCTTGAACTTTCTTCAATACTTTTAACCCGGGAAATAACACGCCGCCCAGTGGTCTTTTTCTTTTTCGACCAGTTCCGGCTCTGCCTCGGCGCAGATCCCGGCAGCCTTGGGACAACGATCCCGGAAATGGTAACCGCTGGGCAACTCCAAAAGGCTCGGCACGACGCCCGGAATCGCCTCCAGCCTCCTTTTCTTCTTTCCCCGGGCTCCCGGGAGCGAGTTTAAAAGCCCCACAGTATAGGGATGAAGCGGCCGGTTAAAGATCGCTTTAGCCTGAGCGCGCTCGACGAGCTTGCCGGCATACATGATCGCGACCTCGTCCGCCTGCTCTGCCACCACGCCGAGATCATGAGTGATCAGTAAGAGCGACATGCCGAGCTTTTCCTGCAATTCCTTTATCAGCTCCAAGATCTGAGCCTGGATCGTCACGTCGAGCGCCGTGGTCGGCTCGTCGGCGATCAGCAAGCTAGGATTACACGACAGCGCCATGGCGATCATCACCCTTTGACGCATGCCGCCGCTCAACTGGTGCGGATAGTCATCGACCCTGGACTCAGGGTCGGCCATCTTGACCAATCTTAGCATCTCGATCGTCTTCTCCCTGGTCTCTCTCTTGCCCAGTCCTTGATGGAGATGGATCGCCTCACCGATCTGGTTGCCGATGGTAAAGACCGGGTTGAGTGAAGTCATCGGCTCCTGGAAGATCATGGAGATCTCGTTGCCCCGGATCTTGCGCATCGCCGCTCCGTTCAACTTCAAGAGATCCTCACCCCGATAAAGAATCTCGCCGCCGACGATCTTTCCCGGAGGGGATGGGACCAGCCGCATGATCGAGAGCGCCGTCACGCTCTTCCCGCAACCCGACTCCCCGACCAGGCCGAGAGTTTTTCCCTCGCCAATGTCAAAGCTCACTCCATCTACCGCCCTCACCTCTCCCTCTGGCGTGAAAAACGAAGTTCTCGGGTTCTTAACTTGGAGCAGCTCAGCCATAAGTTAGGCCCTACAGAACAGGCTCCTTTGTTAATGGAATCCCGCTCAGAAAACAACCTCATCGTGATCCCCGCAGTCTGGGATCCAAAGCCTCTCGCAGCCCCTCGCCGACCAGGTAATAGGCGAGTACTGTAATAAAAATCGCCGCGCCGGGAAAGACGGCCAACCACCAGGCGAAAGTGGCGCTCCGCGCCTCATTGAGGATCGAACCCCAAGTGACGGTATCCGCCGGCACGCCGATGCCCAAGAAGCTCAAGCTCGACTCCAGCAGGATGGCAGAGGCAACGCCGAGCACGACGGAAACCAGAATCGGCGCCAGCGCATTCGGCAGGATGTGGCGGAACATAATCTTTCTCGTCGAGACGCCGAGGGCGACCGCCGCCGTGACGTAATCGAGGTTGCGGATTTTCAAAAACTCGCCGCGCGTGAAGCGCGCGATGCCGACCCAGCCGGTGAGGCCGATGATCGCCATCGTGAGAAAGATGCTTGGCGGAAACATGGCGGCGATGGCGATGAGCAGAAAAAAAGTCGGCAAGGTCAGCATGACCTCAAAGAGGCGCGAGACGGCGAGATCGACCCAGGAGCCGAAATAACCCGCCAGCGCACCCAGCGCGACGCCGACAACGAGCGCGATGCCGACCGCCACGAAGCCGATCGAGAGCGAGATGCGCGAGCCGTGGATCAGCCCCGCCGTCACGTCGCGGCCGAGCTTGTCCGTGCCGAGCCAGTGCTGGGCAGAGGGCGGCTCGAACGGAACGGTCAGATCGATGTCGCTGCCGAGGCGGGGAACCGGCGGAAACATCTTGCGCTCGGCCGCGACGGTTTTGAAGTCCATGTTGAGCAGTTCTGGCTGCCATTTCCCCAGCCCGAACCGGACCAGGCCGCTGCGGAAGAGCGGAAAATAGCTCCGCCCTTGGTAGACCATGTAATAGGGCTTGTTGTTGGCGAGGAAATCCGCTCCCGCGGCGATGGCAAAGAGCAACAGCACGATGTAGAGGCCCGTCATCGCCGGCCGGTTGCGTTTGAGCCCCTTCCAAACGGCGCCCCAGTGCCCCGCGGTCCGGTCAACTTCGCCGGCTGTGAGAACCAGCGGTACGCCAGGCGTCGCCGCGACGGTCGCCGAGCTTTTTTCGACCGCCACCTTACTGCCCCCTCCGCCCGAACGCGATGCGGGGATCGACGGCCGCGAGCAGGAGATCCGACAGGAGAATGCCGATCAGGGTCAAAAGCGCGCTTACCGTAAGCAGCGTCAGCACGACGGGGTAATCGCGCGCGAGGACCGCTTCGAAGCCTAGTTGGCCGAGGCCCGGTAGAGAAAAAACCGTTTCGATGATGACGCTGCCGCCGATCAGCCCCGGCAGCAGCTCGGCCAGGATCGTCACCTGCGGGATCAGCGAGTTGCGCACGGCGTGCTTCAAGATCACCACGCGCTCGGGGAGGCCTTTCGCCCGCGCGACCTGGACGAAGTCCTGACGCAGCACTTCGAGCATGCTCGAGCGCATGTAGCGCGACAGGCCGGCGAAGCCCGCGTACGAGAGCAACACCACGGGCAGAAAGAGATGCCAGGTCTGGTCCTTGACCCGCTCCCACACCGGCCATTCCGGAGCATAGTCGATCGATGTCAGGCCTCCGGGCGGAAACAGATAGAGAAAATCGCCGCCGCAGATGAAGACGATCGCCATCGTGGCCGCCCAGATCCCCGGGACTGCAAAGAGAACGAACGCAGCCAAGGTCGTTATATAATCGCCGAGCGAGTCCCGGTGCGTGGCCGAATAGATGCCCAACGGTATGGCGACGATGTAGACGAGCAGAATCGAGAAGAATTCCAGTTTGAGCGTGACCGGCAGGCGCTCCGTTATTTTTTCCCACACCGACCGCCTGTCCTTGAAGGAGTTGCCGAAATCGAGCCGCGCGAGGTTTTT
>VBLN01000332.1 GCA_005878685.1 Deltaproteobacteria bacterium
TTCTGCCAGCGAGTGTTCTTGAATAGCCATCCGAGCACAGGAATATCCTTGAGATAGGGAATCCCCTGCTCTGTACTGGACTTGGTGTCTTTCATGATCCCCCCAATGACGATCGTCTCGCCATCACGCACCAGGACATTCGCGATCGCCTCGCGGCTCAGTTCATCGAAGGGAATAACACTTGGTACGCCAGCCGCAGTTGGCGAGTCGGCGACAGAACTCGATTTAACGCTGATTTTCATAAGAACGAAGCCATCGGACGACACCTGGGGGGTGACCGTGAGGATAATGCCTACATTGATCTTCTCCGTCGCCACGGCCGAGCCAGCTGCTGAGCCGGTCCCGCTGGCGATGTTGGTTGATGCAGGAAGAGCAACTCTAATGATCCGCAAGCTTTGAATCGTGGAGGCTATGTTATTAAGCGTCACAACTGACGGACGCGAAATGATTCTGATGTTGCCTTCCGTCTCCGCCGCCTCCAGGGCGCTCGCCAGGCTGAGTCCGATGCCTGCAAAATCACCCTTGGCGATAGAAAAGATCCCTCCCAAGCCACTAGGAAGAGACGGAAAGGCGCCTGTGCTGGCGGAGAAAGGTGTTCCCGCGCCAGCGGCGCTGCTAAAAGTTGTCGAGTCCTTGTTCAATTGGAAACGAAGTCCCAGCGCTCGCGCAAAGGTCGGAGTGGTCTCGATCAAATTCGACTCAATCAAGACCTGCGGCGTTCGAGTATCAAGTTTACCGAGAATGGCGTTGGCCTCATCAATGCCTTTCTTGATATCGCGCACAAGAATAGTGTTGCTTCTCTCGTCCGGGACGATGATCCCCCGAGAACTCAAGGCCGGTTTAATCTTATCCACCAAATCCTTAGCGTTGGCATAGTTCACATTCAGATAGATGGTCTGAAGGGGCTCCAGATTTTCCTGGGCGGCTCTGGCTTGTCTTAGGGCGTCTTTCTCGGTTCTAAGCTGTGCTGCTGTGGAGATGCGCACTACGTTACCGATCTGTTCCTTGCCCAGCCCATTCGTATCGATGAGCAAATCCATCGCCTGATCCCAAGGAACATCGATCAAACGGACCGTGACTCTTCTCTGCACGTCTGGAGTGACGATAATGTTAAGCCCGCTCACCTCCGCCAGCAGGCGAAAGACGTTTTTGATGTCCGCATCTTTGAAATCGAGCGAAATTCTTTGGCCGGCATACGGCTTGTCCGAGGTCGGTGGGGTTGGAGAAGCCGGGGCCTGAGCCGTTATATCCGATGGGGTCGGCTTCGGCTCTGGTGGTCTTGCATCGGTCCGCCTTCCGCCCTGAACCAACTGAAGCTCTCGTTTGGTCATTACCTGCGGGTTGACCGTTCCGATGACGATCTTGAGCCCGCCATTTTCCGGGTCGACTGCATAAGCCGGCACAGTGGCGGCAGCAACCTCCATAACCAAGCGCAGATATCCTTCGCCAGAGCTGAGCCTAAGAGTGCTCACCCAGGCGGTATCGACGCGATAATTCTCTACCTCGGCCAGCCGCTTGGCGTCGCCAAAGATATCCAAGACGACGCGGGAAGGTTGACCGAGAGTAAAATGACGGTATTGGCTGACGGGGCTTGAGAACTTCATGTAGAGGGTCGTTTGCCCGCGGTCCTCAAGCGCGGAAAGCTCCTGAATCCTGAAGGGCTGGTCCTGGAGGATTGGCTCTTTCACCGCAGCCTGAGGCTGGGAGGCCCTTGGCTGTGCAACCTCTTGGGATGGACCTCCGGCCACCACTTGGATCTGGGGCTCAACGGCACTGCTGCAGCCAAAGATCCAAGCGGTCATCCCCATACCCAGGCACATCAGCATGATGCTGGACAAGAACTGTTGTCGCATACCTCTTAAAGAACTTCTATTCATATAAGAACTCTCCTCGATGGATGCACCCGCATTAGTCTCTTGGCAGTTTCATGGCACGCTCGTAGGTTTTTCTAGCGCCGTAGAAATCGATGTCGGTCTCTTGGACCACAACCTCATTCGGCTTGATCGCCTTGACCTTTCCGTCCTTGTCGCCAATCGGCGTCCCAAGCTTGATCGTATAACCAAGACCATCCGTGTCCTCCACCATCGCTTTTGGTTCCTTGATATCCCATATGATGCCGACCAGCTTGAATTGTCCAAGATCCTTTCGTTCCAGAGGCGAGGCCCCCTCCCGGATCCGCGCAGATGCCCTGGTCCTGACCCCGAACGGGCGGAAGGGGTCCCGCTTACCTGCAGGTGAATAACGGGGCACCCCCGTCTGCTCAGATTGTTTGCTGGGAAGGGTCAGATTATCCGACTCCGTTTTTTTTGTAGGAGCCTGTCCACCAAAAGTCTCCTGAAGCTTAGCCTTTCCTGCTTCTATGATTCCTTCAACGGTTTTCCCGGCGGCCGCAGGCGCCTTCCCCAGCTTCTCGACCGCTTCTTTCATTTTCTGGGATGGAGTCTCCGTTTCTTCCTGAGCTTCCGTGGCCAAAACCTGAGGTAGAACAAGTAGAGACCAGAAAGCCCCCAAGAACCACAATGTAAGAGACCGCCTCATCTTCTTCCCTGTCACTTTTTTGCTTTGGCCCTGGCCTTCTCCTCGGCAATTTTCTTTCGCTCTGCCTCGTCCAGGAAACGAAAGGTGGTCGCCATGGTCGAAGCCTCGATCACCACGTTATCTTCGTTCACTTTGGGCGTTTTGAGATTGATACTGCCGAGATTCACTAGCCTATCCAATCTCCCTACCTCGTCGAAAAAAGTCGCGACACTGTGAAACCCGCCTCGAACGACAATATCGACTGGAATCTCCGCGTAGAAATCTTGAAAGTTTTCTGCGCGCGGGCGAAAGATGAGAATTTCCAAGCCGGATTCTCTTGCCTTGGTCGAGATGCTGCTCAATAGACTCGGAACTTCCTTCTGATCCGGAAGCTGGGCCACCGCCTGCTTGAGCATCCCATCCAAGTCTCGAATCTGCTGCTGCAGGCTCGGCAGATTGGCAGCTAGCTTTTTCTTTTTGTCTCTCTCATTGCGCGCGCCTTCGATATCTTCCCTGAGTCTGGAAATTTGATCGGAGTATGGAGAGTAAAAATAGAAAAAGTCCAAGGCAAGAACGGCTAGAATAAGGGCCGCGAGGATGCCGATCTTGCGTTGCTGGGGAAGATCCAGGAGCTGATTGATAAAGTCCTGCATGGCTACTTCGGCTCTTTTTTTGTATCAGGCCGAGATGGGAGCCCGTATGAGAGCAACGCCTTCAGGGTGAACTTTTTGACGGATATTCCTTCTTGCTCGACTTGGACGGCTTCAACGAGGTCTACATTGCTGAAATGGGACGAGCTCGACAGCGCCTTAAGAAAGTCGGCGACGGTTTGGTTATCAATGGCTAGACCAGTGATCGCGACACTTCCTCCGGATTCTTTGAACTCTGTAAGCCAGAGCCGGGGGGGGACCGTCGAAGAGAGGCTCTCCATGACCTGCACCGGGACAGTCTTTTTACCGCTCAATAGATCGATGGCTTTGAGCTTCTCCTTAAGTTCCCCGATCCTTTTTTCCAGTTGAGCCACCTCCTTCGTCCGGACATTGAATGTCTCAATCTCCTTGCGAAGACCTGCAAGCTCCTCCTCGAGAACGGAAGCACGGTAAAACTGGAACAGAAAGACCACCAAGACAAGTGCCAAGACTAGACCCAAAGAGACACCTGCGACCATGAGGTCCTGGCGCCGGCCAAACTCTGCCTTGATTTCCCGTACAGCAAGGAGGTTGATGCGAATCATCTATCCCCTGGCCTCCGGATAGAGAGCCCCACTCCCACTGCTAGTGCGAGAGCCGAATCGGCTAGATAACCTCTATCGATGCTCTTCGACATGCCAAAGCCGCGGAATGGCTCCGACAGCTGAACAGGCACTCCCATCCTTTCCGCGAAAAGAGGGCAGAGTCCCGGGACCTTGGCGCCGCCGCCGCTCAAGTAGAACCGGTGCACCCCTTCCTCTGTCCCCATGACTCCATAGAGGCTTAAGGTGCGCGCGATTTCCTCAACCAGAGAATCGCTCGCGGGCTTCAGGAGGCTCTGCAGATCGACACTCTTCTTCCCCTCCAGGAGGCCCGTCATCTTGAGCTTCTCGGCCTGGTCGTAGGAGACCTTGAGAGACTGCATGAGACTCTCGGTGAACGCTTCCCCACCTACGACCAAGTCCCCGGTGAAACTCGAGACGCCGTCTCTCAGAACATTGATAGTCGTGTAGCGTGCCCCGATATGAATGAGTCCAACAATCTCACCCGGATTCGGCTCATAGTTCATCTCATGCATGTTCTCCATGGCAAAATAATCGACATCCATAATGGCCGGGCTTAATCCTGCTTCCCGAATGACCTCGGCATAGCTGTTGATGATCTCTTTTTTGACCGCCACCAAGAGAATATCCATCCTCTTCCCGTCATTCGTCAGTACCTGATAGTCGAGATTGACATTTTCCAAATTCTCCGGAATCACGTTGTTGGCCTCGAACTCGACATTGGCCTCAAGTTCTTTCTCGTCTTGGGTCGGAAGTTCGATCTTTTTAATAATCACCGCCCTGCCGGGAACGCCACAGATCACGTTGGTCGACCTGATACCGTTGGCTTGGATAAGACTCTTGACGGTCCTGACGACCGTCTCCTTGTCCACAACCATATTATTCTGGACAGCGCCGGCAGGCAGAGGAAGGATACCCGCATGTAATACTCGGTAGCCGTTAGGCTCTCCAGCCGCCTCTACCATCTTGATCGAGCTCGAACCGATGTCGAGAGCAACGAAACCCTCTGCCCGTCTAAAAGGATTGAGCGCCGCCAGATCTATGTTTGACCAAAAGGGACTCATTTTCTATTGTCTAAAGACTCTGCGTTTCTGATGGGTCTTTAAGCCAAGAGCTAAGAGGATCTTCCGCTTGGTGGACAAGCGGCAGGCCTTGCCCTTTTCAATCCGATCCAGGGTCAAGGGGGAGATTCCCGCCATTCTGGCCAGCTCTGTCTTGCTGAGCATTCTAGATTCACGAAGTTTCTTTACGTTATTCTTCTGCATGACTCCCTAGAGCAGTTTGAGACTGAGCAAAAAAGTACACTATTTTCTTACAATTGAGCATTTTTTGCAACCTGCTAATTAATTCAAATTACGTCTAATTAATGGCTCGGCTCCGGAAAATCCGTGAGATAGAGAATCCCATCATTCAAATTACCTGCAAACCAACAGAGGTTTGACTTTCTCATCCTCACAATCACCGGCGGACACCAGCCTGAAGCAAAAAAGGGGCCACGATTCCCACCCTCGAACGACATTGGGCCACGACTGCAATATTGCTTTTCCACCTGCGCGCGGGTAAAAGTGCATGCATGCATGGGGGAGAGGGCAAGTTTGCTCAAATCATCATCCCCTCCCCGTTGAAGCAGCCCCTCACCTACGCGATCCCAGCCCCTCTGCGAGATCATCTAAGAATCGGGATGAGAGTGCTGGTCCCCCTCGGAAGACATAAGACCACAGGGTTGGTCGCGAATTTTGTTTCGGAAACTCCGCTCGAACTGAAAAAGGTTAAGGAAATCCTCGCCTGTCCGGACGACCGGGCTATTATGGATCCCTCTCTGATGGAGCTCGGCCGATGGGCTTCCCAATATTATCTAGCCACCTTGGGAGAGGTCCTGGCCACGATGATGCCTTCGGGCCTAAGGGTTAAGCGCCACAGAATCGTCGTCTCCCGGCCAGGAGAGTTTCCCGTCGGGGAGGGATTGGAAAGGAAAATTCTCCACGAACTACAAAAAGGAAAAGGCAAGCTCCCCCTCCAAAGTCTCGCGCGTCGATTCCGACATAGCGGCTTCTATCCGGCCCTGGAACGGCTGACCTCAATAGGCGCAGTAGAAATCCAAGAGCGAACGGTGACGCAGCGGAGAAAAATTCGTCTGGAGATCCCGCCCGAGGGAAAGAGAAGCTTGGCAGACCCCGAGAGGATTCTTCTTACCCCCGAACAACAGACTGCCGTCGGCATTATAGACGAGCGTCTCAAAGAGGGCGGCTTTGAGACCTTTCTGCTCTATGGCGTAACCGGCAGCGGCAAGACCGAAGTCTATCTACGACTCATCGAAGAGGCGCGCCGCAGCGGAAGGCGCAGCCTGATTTTAATTCCGGAGATATCTCTGACGCCGCAGCTGTTGGATCGTCTCCAGGAGCGTTTCCCCGAGAGAGTCGGCGTTCTCCACAGCGCCCTGACTCCTTCCGAGCGTTGGTCTCATTGGTGGAATATTCTCGACGGGAAAGTCGATGTGGTGATTGGAGCCCGCTCCGCCGTCTTCGCCCCCGTACCGGATCTTGGATTGATTGTTGTCGATGAAGAGCACGATCCCTCGTATAAACAGGAGGAGGGTCTCCGCTATCACGCGAGAGACCTGGCGGTGGTGCGGGGCAGGTTGGTAGGTTGCCCGGTGCTGCTGGGTTCGGCGACGCCGGCCCTCGAAACGTTCGAGAACTGCCAGCGCGGCCGTTATCGTCTCCTGGAGCTAACGCAGCGGGTCGAGCAACGACCGTTGCCCCGGGTCGAGGTGATCGATCTCAAATTCGCGCGCCAGACAAAGCTCGAAACCCAAAGCCCGAAACTTTTAACCCTTTTTTCTCCCCGCTTGACGGAGGCGCTTCAAGAGAATTTCAGCCGGGGCCAACAAAGTTTGATTTTTCTCAACCGCAGGGGATTCGCCAATTTTCTCCAGTGCCGCCTCTGCGGTTTTGTCCTGCGCTGCCCTCACTGCAGCGTCGCCATGACCTTTCATCTCAAGCAGCGAAACGTCGTTTGTCACCACTGCGGCTTCGCCAAACCGGCCGGCGATCTCTGCCCTGGCTGTGGCCAGTTGATCCTTTCAGGAATCGGATTCGGAATCGAATAAGTAGAGCGAGAGCTCTTTCGACTCTTGCCGCAAGCGCGGCTTGCCCGAATGGACAAAGACACGACGAGCAAGAGAAATTCCCAAGAGCGATTGATCCGTCAGTGGGAAAAGGGAGAGATTGACGTTCTCATACAAAGGGCATGATGTTTCCGGGGTCACGTTAGTCGGCGCCATTCTTGCCGATCTGTCCTTGAACCTTCCTGACTTCCGCGCCGCAGAGAGGACCTTCCAGCTCCTCAGCCAGGTCGCGGGAAGAGCCGGAAGAGGAAAGGAGCCGGGCCGAGTGATCATCCAAACCTACATGCCGGATCATTACACGCTCCAACATGTCATCACGCACGACTACAAAAGCTTCTTTGCCTCGGAGATAGAGTTCCGCCGATCTTTGAATTATCCTCCCTTTAGTCGCCTAGTACAGATCCGCGTGGAGGGATTGAAGGCGCAGGAGATTCAGGCTAAGGCAAGAAAATTGGGAGAAGGGCTGCGCGAGAGGCAAACACAAGGTCCCAAGATGCAAGAGCAGATCGAGATCTTGGGCCCAGCGCCCGCGCCGATTGAGAGGCTGCGCAGCCGCTACCGCTGGCAGATTCTCCTGAAAGGAAAAAAGAGCGCGTCCCTTTTGGAACTGGCCAACCAGGCGAGAGAGATCATTCCCCCTTCACGCACGACGCGCCTCTACATTGATGTAGATCCTTATAATATGTTATGAAATTAATTGGGAAATATGGCTAGCCTAGAGATTCTCAAATATCCTGACGCGGCTCTCAAGAAGGTTTCCCTGCCGATCAAAACTATTTCGGGAGAGATCGTCCGACTGATAGAAGATATGGTAGCGACCATGCATGCGGCGCCGGGGGTGGGATTGGCGGCCCCTCAGGTAGGAGTCCTTCAGCGCATCATCGTTATCGATCTCGACTATGAGGATCCCGGAAAAAATCTCATTAAGCTCGTCAACCCCGAGATCCTCCATGCCGAAGGCGAGGTCGTTTGGGAGGAGGGATGCCTTAGCGTGGTCGACTTTACGGCCGAGGTCAAAAGGGCGGAGCGAGTCGAGGTCGTCGGTCTCGACGACAAGGAAAAGGAAGTCAGGATCGACGCAGACGGACTTCTGTCCGTGGCTCTCCAGCATGAGATCGATCACCTGGACGGGAAACTCTTCATCGATCGCATTAGCCGATTAAAGCGCGACCTATACACGCGACGGTTGAAGAAAATGCTGCGCACGGGCAAAACCCGGCCTGAAAGTCCCCGCCTGATGATCTGACGGCTTCACAATTCAGGCCTCCCAACTCAACCCCAGAAATTTAAATTCGTAACTGCGATGTCTCAGTCATGGTCGATCGTTTTCATGGGGACCCCCGAGGTTGCTGCGGTCTCGCTGGAGCATCTTTCAAAGGGATCGGATCCAGTAGTCGGAGTCGTGACCCAACCGGACCGGCCAGCGGGCAGAGGACAAAAAAGTGTCCCCTCACCTGTACGAAGGGTCGCCGAGCTTCATCACATCCCAGTGGCGACTCCTGAAAAGATCCGCGATCCAGGAT
>VBLN01000334.1 GCA_005878685.1 Deltaproteobacteria bacterium
AGGGAGAGGAGAGATTCTGTCGTAAAACTCTGCGCCCCAACTTCCCTCGCGGCAAGTCTTGAGCGCGCTCTGTTGAGATTTTCTATAGATCCAACTCGGAGTATCGGTCCATTCGCCGTGGACGGTCTTAACGTAAATGATCGGGAGCGCCACTCGCCGCGCCTCGGCGATGAGACGGATGAGCGTTGGCACCATCGCTTGAGCAGCGCTCACGTCCTCGCCCCTCTGTGCCGCGCTGCCCTTAGAGCTCACAAAATCGTTCTGAACGTCCACGACTAGCAAAGCTGCCCACTGAGGCGCACAGCGTTCTTTCAGGCTCCGTAAGATCATCATTTTTTCCTCCTGTCTGTTGATGGCGCTCAGCATTCAGCTTTCGGCTGAGAGCTGATTGCTGTGTCAATGATCATGCTTTCTCTGCAGTCCTCCGTGGCCCATGGAAACTATGTCTGAGCGGGAGATCTTTTCGCCTGCCAGCAGCCGGGGCAAGAGAATATCGAAAGCGGTAACTGGATCATGGATGACGCAGCCCGAAAGTCCCAGGACCGGAGTTTCTTTTAAGTAGGCCATGAGAAACATGGAGCCCGGCAAGACCGGGAAACCGTGACACTCCACCCGGGCGCCACTGCGTCGGATGCCTTCGGGAGTTAAGTCGTCGGGATCTACCGACATACCGCCGCTTACCAGAATGAGGTCGGCACCGGCCTGGTAAGAATCTTTGATATGACCGGCAATCGTATCGGGATCATCTGGTGCCAGCTTTGCGCTCTCCAACTCCGTACCCATCTCAGATAACTTGTGCCGAACCACGGGCCCGAAGCCGTCTTTAATCCTGCCCGTATAGACCTCGCTTCCCGTAACGATCAAATGGACACGTTTGGGAGGGATGGGAACAACTGTAACGATCGGTTCTTTGCAGACCGTCTCGGCCCTCCTAACCAGTTCTTCTTTTACAACAACCGGAATCGTTCGCGTGCCGGCGAGAACTTCTCCCTTCTTTACATACCTGTTGGAAGGCGCCGTAGCCAGAATCAAATCTCCAAGAGCGTTGAACTGTCTGAGCCGGTCCTCATCGACTTTGAGCAGTCCGGGAGCCTCCGCTATCAGATTAACCCGTCCTTCGACGGGATCGCTCAAGCGGATATTCGGCCCGGCCGCGGCCCTGGCCAATCTCCTGGCAGCGTCCTCCTCATGGAGTTCGTCTTTCTCAAGCTCCATGACATAGATGTGGGCCTTGCCCACATCCAATAGTTTGGAAATATCCTCAGATTGCACCACATGGCCCCGGCGGAATGCCGGACCCTTGTGCTTTCCTGGAACAATCTCCGTAATGTCGTGGGCCAAGGGCAACCCTATCGCCTCTTCTACCGGTATCACCTTAAGCATTGCTGCGTTATCCTTCGGAACTTACCTTCTTTCGCAGTCCGCGTCCACAGTGTTCATTTTTCCACCAAGAAGGCCGTTTGTCCAGAATGCACAAAATGAGAGGCGCGATTGAACTGGTTGGATCAGTTATGAGCGGCAGTTGCCAGAGAGAAGCTGAAAGTCAATCCTGTTGTCAACGTCCAGTCAGCCGCCGCACGGCTGATGCCGCGCCGAACTCCCGCATCGATAAAAACCCCGGGCAATGGCGATTCCCAGATGAAGCCAACTAGGGCGGAATTATCAGCGGACTTGCTTCTAGCGCTCTCCCCGTTGACTTCTCCAACCAAGCGAAGTTTAGGCCTGATGGGAATTTCCCCGATCACTCCCCAGACCACGAAAGGATTGTTCTTTGCCCTATCTACACCTCCGCCGAAGTTCACATGATAGGTCAGCGCGCTTAACTTTCCACTCAGAATCCCGGTTCCTTCGAAGCCAAATCTGTTTTCCTCTTTGGTTGTGGAAGGCAAGAGCGGACCAGCCTCGACGGCGAAGCTGACTCCGCTCTTTTCCTGAAGAAATCCCTCTTTAAGGATCGCTTTCAGCGATAGTGCAGGATCTGCGAGCCGGGCTGAACCGTGCCGAGGTTCTTCGACGGCGAATTCGCCGACGAGCTCAAGATTGTGAATAAGTCCGTAGTTGAGTACCGCCTTTGGAATAATGAACGTGTTGTTCCCCCTGTCTCGTTCCAAATTAAAGTAGCCGAGTTCGATCTCCATCTCTCTGACATCGGCCACGGCGGCGTCAGTGGAAACGAAGGGCCGATATCCCCAGGCTACAGACTCGGGAAAAAACAGCAGCACGACCGCCAGGCTCCACGGCATGACTGAGGTCGGTTGTCTTTTCATCGCTCCACTTCGTACACTCGCATCTCCGCTCTTTGCATTGTCTTCCCCCGAAATCAAAGTCAGGATGACTAGCTATTTCTCGGGCGCCTTATAGGGCGGATCGGCGATACTTCTAATATAAGCTATGAGGTCGTTGATTTGTTTTTCACCTAACTGGTTTCCCCAAGCCGGCATAAAGGTTGACTTGCCAACCGTACCGCCTCCCTTTGAGATTATTTCAAACAAGAACTTGTCCGAAACGTTATTCACGATTGTTCCATTGGTATGATCACCTGGTTTGACCGGGAACGCCTGGGATGCCGGCCCATCCCCTTTTCCGTTGTCACCGTGGCAGCTTGAGCAATAGGTCGCGTAAAGCTTTTTACCTTCA
>VBLN01000333.1 GCA_005878685.1 Deltaproteobacteria bacterium
TTCAGCGCGTGAATAAGACAACTTACAAAACAGCTAAACTGTGAACGTACCGTAAGAACTGATTGAAGAGCCGGTTCCCGAGTCTGATGACCAGACTGCGAGTAATGCGAATCGGGCCTGCCGAGGATGAACGAGATTATCCGAAAAGGAAATCTTCCGGACGAACCGATCGACCTCCCCTTCCCCGAAGCCGACGATCCAGAGTGCGAGTGATCCCTTCGCGGTTCAAGGATCAGAACTCATTTTTGCACTAGGACTCAAATCCGCGGCGATTTCGGGGAATTGTTCAAGGGCGTCTTCCAGGTCTTCGACGATTTGCTGAGCCGGGATATCCGGACCGGGAAGATTGTTGGATTCTTCAAGGCTTTTGTCTCTGAGTCAGAAGATGACGAGACTGGCCTTGTCGCGTTGTAACCGAGCCAAAAATTGGACTTCTCCAAAGCTTCTCCCCCTTTTCCTCCCAAAAATAGTTCTCTGACCCCAATTGTTCTACCCGCCAGTAAGATTGTCGAGAATCGAACAGCCTGTTGAAAAACTCTTTTGCCTGAAGATTTTCGTCTGAGATGTCTCATGTTGTGATAAAATGCCCATCACTTTGATCCCAAGGAGGCGGAGTGATAGGCGAGAAGAAACGGGAAGAGAAACTTTTTTACTACATTCGACTTGACCACCTTATTCCCCAAGATCACATCCTTCGTCTGATCGACCAGCACGTCGACTTTTCCTTTATCCGTTCCAAGGTCGAGCATCTCTACAGTCACACGGGGCGTCCCTCAGTGGACCCGGAGGTGATGATGCGGATGTTGTTGGTGGGATATCTATTTGGTATCACCTCTGAGCGGCGGTTGTGTGACGAGGTACAGATGCACCTTGGGTACCGTTGGTTTGTAGGATTGTCGCCGGAGGACAAGGTAGCAGACCATTCGACTTTCTCCAAGAATCGGCATGGTCGGTTTGGAGAGAGCGCTGTGTACCAAGGGATGTTCGATGAGATCGTTCGTCAATGTATCGAGAAGGGGCTAGTAACAGGCAAGCATCTTACCGTGGATAGTACTTTGGTCAAGGCGAATGCTTCGTTGAGGAGCATGGAGCCGATCATGGTGGAGCTTCGACCTAAAGAGTATCTGGAACAAGTCGAGAAAGAAAACCCGGTCCGAGACCAGGATCAAGAAAAAAACCCTCCCGAGGAGCCGTGGCAGCCTGGAAAAGATTTTTCCGGAAAGCCAAGAAATCTTAGCAATCAAACACACCGTTCGAAAGTCGATCCGGATGCTCGGCTCATGCGCAAAAGCGAGTTTGCCAAGACAGAGCTGGGTTACGCTGTGTCTTATCTGATGGACAATAAGAGTCGGATCATCCTAGGAGCCGATCAGAATCTCCCCAATCGCAAGGCCGATACAGAAACGGCATTAGCGCTGTTGCACAAGGTGAAGTGGGTTTACAAAGTCAGACCGTGCAGCCTCGGCGCGGATAAGGGATACGGCGCGGGAGAATTTGTCCATCGCCTTCTCACAGAGCATGGAGTGCTCCCCCATATTCCCATCATAGATACTCGCGCTCAGCATGAGCGAGGGATCTATGCCTTTGAGCGATTTACTTACGATGCCGAGGGGAATCGTTTTATCTGTCCCCAAGGCAAGGTGCTGCGGTACTGGGGAGTGCATCGGCACAGTCGGCAGCACATGTATAGAGCCAGTCCCACGGACTGTGGTCAGTGTCCTGTGAAGCAAGCTTGTACACGGTCGACTTATCGGTCTTTGAGTTATCACATTTACGAGTCTTCGTTGCAGTTAGGTCGCCGGCTAACGAAAACGCGTGCATACCGGATCTCTCAGTTGATGCGTAAACGCATTGAGGAACTGTTTGGTGAGGCGAAGGAGTTTATGGGAATGAGGCGAGCGAAGTTTCGAAAAAAGGTTTATGTGCGCGAACAGGTGCTCCTCACGGCTACGGCGCAGAACATCAAAAGGATGGTGCACCTACTGTCGAGGCGAGGACCTCACAGAGAAGCGTTTACTTTGACAGCGATCCTAAAAGCTGTCGCGGAAAATATTTATCGCTTTTTGCTCTGGGTCTGCGGTCTGACTCCAGCTGAAAGACATTTTTTTTTCAGCCGATATAGTTTTTCAACAGTCTGCTACAATCTTGACAATCTTTCCTGAACTGCAAGCGGCGACGAATCTAAAATTCAGAAGGGCCGGGGCTTCCGACTAGGGCCTTTTTTCGTTGACATAATAGCTCGTTATCGAATACTCTCTGCCCAAAATCGCCGTCGCGGTCTTTTTTCTTTCGCCGCGATGGACCGTAGCATAGGCTGATCGAGCCATCAGCGGGAGTGTCAACCCAAGCACTTCTTCGGGAGGAAGCCATGGAGAACATTGAACGGCGCGTCTTTCTCAAAGGCGCGGCAATGGGCGCGCTCGCCTTCACGGTGGGCGGCGTCGAGGTTCTGCTCACCCCGCGCGACGCCCGCTCGCAGGGCCTCCCATTCCGGACATTGACCGCGGAGCAAGTCGAGGCCCTCGAAGCGCTGGGAGAGACGCTCGTTCCCGGTGCCCGGCAGGCGGGGATTTCCCACTTCGTGGATCAGCAGCTCTCGATCCCGGCGGAGGAAGCGCTGCTCGAGGCACGGATCCTCAACGTGCGGCCGCCCTTTGCGGATTTCTACCGGACGGCGCTCGGGGCGGTCGATCGTGCGAGCCAAGCGCGCAGCAATGGCCGCCGGTTCGCGCAGCTCAATGAGAGCGAGCGGCGCGAGTTCGTGGATGCCATGCGTCAGAACAAGATCGACGGCTGGCAGGGTCCGGCCGGGGGGTTCGTCTACGTCGTGCTCCGCAACGATGCCGTCGATGTGGTCTACGGAACGATGGAGGGCTACGCCGCCCTCGGCATTCCCTACATGCCGCATATCGCGCCAACGAAGAGGTGGTGATCATGGCTACGAACGAAAAAGTCGATGTCGCTATCGTCGGCGCCGGCGCATCGGGCTCGGTCTACGCCGCGGTGCTGGCGAAGGCGGGCAAGAAGGTCGCGGTGCTCGAGCAAGGGCCGGACTGGCAGCTCTCCGATCTGATCAGCTCGGATTTCTGGGGACGGCGGCTTCGGACCGCGGGCGCCCCGTTCCTCCTCGAAGGCAGGAACCCCTACGGATACAGCGGTCAGTCGGGTTGGGGCGTCGGCGGAGCGGC
>VBLN01000340.1 GCA_005878685.1 Deltaproteobacteria bacterium
CGAAGTACGAGGACGTGGAGCCACTGAGAAAGCTGGTCGACGAAACATTGGCTCAGGCAAAACGAAAATGAGAGAGAAGGCGCCAATGCAGCGCGGGATTTTGGCAAGAACGCGCTGCGTGAAAAGCCGCCTCGGCTCCAAACTATTTCTGCTGCTCTGTCTTTGCGGAGCGCTCCTAGAACCTCAAGTTCTAAGGGCTGCCGACGGAGCAGCGGCGTGGCAACAAGAATGGCAAAAGACGGTTGCCAGCGCAGAAAAAGAGGGACAGGTGACTGTCTATGGTCCGCCGGGAAGGCAGTACCAGGAGGCTATCAGTTCTTTCCAAGAGTCCTATCCTAAAATCAAACTGAATTACGTTCCCGGCTCCGGCACCAACAACGCGCAGCGGCTTTTGACTGAGCGCCGGGCCGGCAAGTACGTGCCCGATGTATTTGTCGGCGGCTCAGGAACCATGGTCCTGGTATTGTTCAAAGGCGGCGTGTTCGAGCCGATCCCACCGCATCTCATCCTTCCCGAAAACAAAGACGCGTCGCCTTGGTTCGAAAAAAAGCACCACTATGCGGATTCCGAAAATCAGTATGTGCTCATGATGCAGGGTAGCGCGCAGACGGATATCGGCGCTTATAACAGCAACCTGGTGAATCCCGCCGAGGTTAAGTCGTTCTGGGATCTTCTTCAGCCCAAGTGGAAAGGAAAGATGGCGGCCTTCGACCCGAGGGACCGAGGGCACATCCAGCGCATGCGGGCACTCTATTACAGTCCGGCGCTAGGCGGTGAGTTCCTCCGCCGGCTGTTCGAAGAGATGGACATTACCCTGGGTAGAGACCAGCGCCAATTGTTGGACTGGGTGGCGGGGGGGAAGTTTCACATCTATCTGTTCGCGACCAGCAGCGACGTTGAGGATGCCGGAAAGAAAGGGCTGCCCGTTGCCAGGCTCTATGGATTGCCACGAGAGGGGTACATGTCCGGGCAGTTCGGGCACATCGCGTTGATGAACAAAATGCCTCATCCTAACTCGGCTAAGGTCTTCCTCAACTGGATGCTTTCCAGAGAGGGGCAGATTCAGTGGCAGAAGAAGACCAATAACAACTCCTTGCGCATGGACATCCCCAAAGAGATGCTGACCGACCAGCACGAGATCCCTAAAGCAGGGGAGAAATATCTCAACGCCAGCCTCCCTCAATACGAGGATGTGAAGCCGCTCTTAAAGATCGTCGAGGAGGCGCTCGCAAAGGGCGGTAAGAGGTAGGGGTTCAACGAGGAGGTCCAATATGCTTGGCGGGATCCTGTTGCTGATCTTCTTTTTGGCTGCGCCTCTATGGGCGCAGGAGAAGAGCTGGGAGAAACAGTGGAATGAGTGGTTAGCGGCGGCAAAAAAGGAAGGATCGGTTGTCGTCGCGGGTTCGCCAGATCCGGTCATGCGCAATGAGCTGATCCCTAAATTCATGGCCCGCTTCGGCATTCCCGTTGAGTTTCTGGCGGGCCGCTCGAGCGAAATGGCTGCGAGGGTGAGAACGGAGCGTGCCGCCGGCATCTACTCGATCGACGTATTTTTGTCGGGTCCGGACACCACGGCCAACAACCTCTACGGCGAGAAGGTGATCGATCCTTTGAAGCCGATGCTGATCTTACCCGAAGTCGTCGATCCCTCGAAGTGGAAGAAGGGCAAGCCCTGGTTCGTAGATCCGGAGGAGAGATTTGTCCTGCGCCCATTCAGCAGTGTTGCCAGCCTGTTTTTCATCAACACCGACTACGTCAAGCCTGCGGAGATGCGTTCCGTCAAAGACCTGCTGAATCCCAAGTGGAGGGGCAAGATCTCGACCGAGGATCCGACGACAACTGGCGCCGGCGCGAACTTGGCCTCCCGTTTCTACAACCAGCTCAGCGAAGAGTTCGTGAGAAAACTCTACATCGATCAGAAGCCGGTCAGTACCCGGGAGCGGCGCCAGTTCACCGATTGGCTGGCGCGCGGGACGCAGCCGATCTGCCTCAATTGCCGGGAGGACGATGTCCGGCCGCTCTTGAAGGAAGGATTTAAGATCCTGGAGATTTTTGAGTTGTCTGATGTGCCCGCCGCGATCAATGGCTCTCCGTGGATGTTGACGGTCGCAAACAAAGCTCCGCATCCCAATGCCACCCGCATTTTTGTCAATTGGCTGGCCTCCAAGGAAGGCATTGAGATCTATGCCCGGGGCTACGGCAGCGCTACCTTGCGAACCGATATCGATGAGGCGTATTTGAACCCGGGGAACATCCCGAAACCCGGCGTCAACTACTTCGACGATACCGACTGGAAATGGATCGTTACCGGGAGGACGGAGACACGAAGCAAAGTCTGGAAGCTGTTAAAGGCACGCTGAGACGTCGAGAAAGGGTAACAAGATGTCTGGGAAAAAGATTCGAGTATTCTATCGCGCGGCCGGGCACGTGCCGCTGTGGAAGGTGATGGAGGAGTGCGGCTTCCTGGAAAAGCACGGATTGGAGATGGATCTCGGATCCATGGAAGGCAAGCGTCAGCGGGCGATGGAGGCCTTGAGAGCAGGTGAATTGGACGTTATTTCCGGCAATCACCATAACCTCTACGCGCGCCGGGCGATGGATCGCGATCCCTTTGTCCACGTCGCCCAGACCAACAATATCTGGAAAGAGCACTGGCTGGTAACGAAAGATGGAATGAAGACCGTTGAG
>VBLN01000076.1 GCA_005878685.1 Deltaproteobacteria bacterium
GCTGCGTGAGGCTCTGGCAGAAATAGGCGATGCCCAGTTTGAGCTGACACATGTGCATCAGCTCGGAGAGGCACTGAAGCGCCTCGGAGAAGAACGGTTCGACACCATTTTATTGGATCTCTCCCTGCCGGATGGACAAGGAATGGATACGATTACTCGGGTCCGGGAAGGAAGCCCGGGGTTGCCGATTGTGGTCTTGACCGGTCTGGATGACGAAGAGGTGGCCATCAAGGCCGTGCGCGCAGGGGCGCAGGATTATCTGGTTAAAGGGCAGGTGGATGGCAGCTTGCTGGCGCGGGCCATGCGCTATGCGATTGAGCGTAAGCGGGTGGAGAAACAGCTTCAACTCCAGCTTCAGCGTATCCATGCCCTGCGGGAGATTAACATGGCCACCACTTCGACCCTGGATCTCCACAGTGTGTTGAACATTCTGATGGAAAAGATCGATATCCTGCTGCCGTACACGGCGGTTCAGGTCTGGCTGATGCACCAAGAGTCTGGGCTATTGGAACGCGCCGCCTGCTGGAACCTCGATGAAGCGGAATGGAAGAGGAGAAAGTTGAAGGACACCCCCGCTCTCGTTAAGGCGGCCATTGCCGATAAGGTGCCAGTGGTAGCGCACAATGTTCAAACCGACCCGCGCACCTTGGACCCGGAGTTTTACCGCAAGCAAGGGCTGGTCTCTTATTTGGGTGTTCCATTGCTGATCAAAGGCCAGGTTCTAGGGGTTTTGGTATTCCTCACGAGAGAAGAGCATCGATTTGCCGACGAAGAGATCCAATTTCTTTCCATCCTTGCGGGGCAGGCGGCCATGGCGATCCATAATGCTTGGCTGCATGATCAGGCGAAAAGACAAGCGCTGGAGCTAGAGAAGGCGAACAAGGATCTGAAGCGGCGGGAGGAGATTCAGAAGCTGCTCAAAGAAGTCAGCCAGGATATCACCACCCTGGGTCTCGACAGCCTGCTTAAGAAGTTCACGGAAAAGGTACGCGAGATATTGAGAGTGGACGTGTCAGACGTACGGGTTTTTGTGGCAGGAGACTGGAAGCTCATAGGGGTTGCGGGGATAGAGCCCGGCCTGCTTATCTCTCCGCGTTCCGGGATGAACCGGGGTCGCGCGGGTTGGGTCCAGCAGCATCGTCGGCCGCTTGTGATTGCGGATTTGGCTGCGAGTGATCTTCCTTCGGGGACTACTCTGCAGGATTTGGGCATGCGGGGTTACGTTGGCGTTCCGGTCTTTTCCAGGGGCGGAGAAGTCATAGGGGTGCTACGGGCCCTCACCTATGAGCCTAGAGAGTTCACGCAGGAAGAAGTAGATCTCTTACAACAGCTGGCTAACGGAGCCGGCATTGCCCTCGAGAACTCCACGCTATTGGAGCACATCAAGAAACAGACGATTGAGTTGGAGAAGGCCGACAAGGTCAAGAATGAGTTTCTGGGCTTCGTGTCCCACGAGCTGAAGACGCCGGTGAATACCATCGTGGGCTACACCGAGATGGTCCAGAGTAAGATGTTTGGAGAGATCAACTCGGAGCAGGAGAGGGCGCTAGGAAAGGTGATGGCTAATTCCAGGGATCTGCTCAACATGGTGAACAGCCTTTTAGAGGCGACGAAGATTGAGGCCGGAACGGTTCGGCCAGAGGTCCGTGAGTTGAACCTGGGTAACTTTTTTGAGGAGCTTAAGTCCGCCTACGATTTCCCTCTGAATAAAGAGCTTGTCTTGGTTTGGAACTATCCCTGTGACCTGCCGGTGGTGAAGACGGACGGGGACAAGTTGAGGCATATCCTGCAGAATCTGATTAACAACGCGATCAAATACACCGACAAGGGGAGCGTGACGATATCTGCACGGCATCTGCCTGAGATGGGCACAGTGCAGTTTAGGGTCAACGATACAGGGATAGGGATACCCGAGGAGGCGCTGCCCTTTATCTTTGAGATGTTCCGGCAAGTCAACGGCTCCGAGACACGCTCGTGTGGGGGCGTGGGACTAGGGCTCCATATTGTGAAGAAATTTACCGAGCTACTCGGAGGAAAGATCGAGGTCCAGAGCGAGCCGGACAAAGGCTCGACGTTTACTTTCGTGCTGCCGTGCCAAGCTAAGAGGCCGATGTGCCTGGAGGAAGACAGAAAGCCACAGGGCTCGGACACCGGGCAGCTGCATTCGTGATTTCATGAGCCCTTTGGACGCACGTCAATGATGGTCATTACCAAGACAGTCGATCTCGAGCAATTCCTCAAGATCGTGCAGTTGATTGAAGATTTTTGGTTTACGATCGCGCGGCTTCCTTCGGGAGCAAGACCGGCATGAAGGCTTTGCCGACCAGAGTGCTCTTAGTCGAGGATAACCCCGGAGACGCACGCCTGCTGCGTGAGGCTCTGATGGAGGTCCCGAGTTATCAGTTTGATCTAGTTCACGTTGAGCGGCTCAGCCAAGCGCTGGAGCGTCTACGTCAAGAGCGTTGCGGCGTCGTGCTGCTGGATCTTTCCCTTCCCGACGGGCAGGGGCTTGATAATCTTGCGCGTGTGCGGGAGGCCGCGCCCAGTGTTCCGATTTTGGTGCTCACAGGTCTTAACGATGAAGATGTGGCGGTTAAGGCGCTCCGGGTAGGGGCGCAGGACTATCTGGTCAAGGGCCAGGCGAGTGGCGCCGCCGTTGTGCGAGCCATACGCTACGCCATAGAGCGCAAGCAGGTTTTGGAGGAGAACGCCAGGCTCTTTGAACAGGCGCAACATAACGTGGAGCGTCTCCGGCTACTTCAAGAAATTGAACAAGCTATCGCTTCGACTTTGGATCTCCGCGCTCTCCTGAATGTCCTGATGGAGAAGATCGACGTCGTTCTCCCTTATGCCGCCACCAGCGTCAGGCTATACGACCCAAACACCGGACTTCTGGAGCCGATAGCGTGCCGCAATCTTGACGAAGAGCAATGGAAGCTCGAGCAGTGGAGGCCTGGCCGCGGCTTGGCTATCTTGGCTTTTGAGACCAAAGCTCCGGTGATGATTAGCAATACCCAGACTGATCCGCAGGTACGGGACCCTGAGTTTTTCCGCAAGCATGGATTTGTCTCTTATCTCGGGGTCCCAATGATTGTGAAGGACGAGGTTCTAGGGATGCTTTCCTTCTACACCAAAGAGGAGCACGCATTTGTCGAAAGCGAGGTGGAATTTCTCTCTACGCTTGCAGGTCAGGCGGCCATAGCGATTCACAATGCCCAGCTCTACGAGCAGACCCGGCACCAGGCCATCGAGTTGGAAAAGTCCAACAAGGGCAAGGATGAATTTCTCAGCGTCGTGTCACACGAGCTCAGGACGCCTCTTAACGTGATCAATGGATATGCGGAGATGGTGCAGCGGGGCATGTTGGGGGAGATTAATTCCGACCAACAAAACGCCCTCGGAAAAGTCATCAGTTGCGCCAAGGAGTTGTTGGGGATGATAAGCGGCATTTTGCAGGCTACGAGCATCGAGGCGGAGGCGGTCAAAGTGGATAAGAAAGACGTCGTCGTGGGTTGTTTGCTGGACGAGCTTAAGTCAGTCTACGATGTTTCTTTGGGTAAGGAAGTGAACCTCCAATGGGATTATCCCGCGGAATTTCTGTTGCTGAAGACCGACGGCGAGAAACTCAAGCACATCCTACAGAATCTCATCAACAACGCCATCAAGTTTACCGAAAAGGGTCGGGTCACCGTGTCGGCGCGACAAGTTCCCGGAGCCGAGAGCGTGGAGTTCCGGGTAGCGGATAACGGGATCGGAATTCCAGAAGAGATGTTGCCCTTTATCTTTGAGAAGTTCCGCCAAGTGGACAGCTCCGAGACCCGGGCCTATGGCGGTGTTGGGCTGGGGCTTTACATTGTGAAGAAATTTACCGAGCTGCTGGGAGGAAATGTGGAGGTCGAGACCGAGCCTGGCAAAGGCTCGACCTTCAGGATCACCCTACCTTGCGAAAGCGCGCCGGCGGCGAAGAGTTTCCCGCCTGCCGCTATCTCACTTTAGGCAGACCGCTAAAGATAGCTAGCGCTATCCCCATCGTCATCTCCGCCCGTCTTGCAAAACGGCCTCCGCCTCGAGAGGAAGCCTCGCCTTCATAAGAACTTCCTACGACCGTCACAAGTCCTTAATCTTCTCCCGTCAAAAAGAGCCGTCCGCGGAGAAAAATTTTTCTAAGGAGGGCTTTTATGAAGAAAAATATTGACGGCGAGGATCACTCTAACACCGGTGAGACATTCGAGAACGTGTTATCGCGACGTCTAGCTCGACGTTCCTTTCTGAAAGGGGCTCTAGTGACAGCTCCACTGTTGTTCGTTGGCGCCTCTCTGTTGAGACCCCAAAAGGTCCAGGCACAAAACAGCGGACCGAGCACGACAGCAGAGCCATACCTGCTGCCGTCAATAGCCGGCGTGGAGACGATTTCGATCCTAACTGTCGGTGACTCTATTGGCCGCTACCGCATGGTCGGCATCCCGGATGGCCTGGGCGCGTTCCAGGATGAAAGGGGGGAGTTCACCCTGCTTGTGAATCATGAGATCACGATCCAAAACCCGGGTGTCGTTCGCGCCCACGGTTCGAACGGGGCATTTGTCTCGCGCTGGGCGATCGATCCCGATACGCTGAAAGTATTGGCAGGAGAAGACCTCACGCAATCTCCCAAGGACGTTTTTTTGTGGGACGCATTGGCAAGCAAATATGTGCGGGAAACGACGGTATGGCAGCGGCTCTGCTCCGCCGACTTGCCGGCAGAAAGCGCTTTATTCGCCAACGGCCGAGGGAGCCGTGACCGGATCCTTTTCGATGGAGAAGAGATCAACGAAGGGCGTGCCTGGGCACGCATCGCCACGGGACCTCATGTCGGAGAGGCCTGGCAGCTACCGCGTCTGGGACGCCTATCCTTTGAGAACGTTGTTGCCAGTCCGCACCCGCAGGACAAGACGGTGGTTGTTCTGCTGGATGATGGCAATCTCAATACGGCCGGTGTCGACACGAACTTCCCAAGCGAGGTTTACGTCTACATCGGCACCAAGAAGACTGGGGGCCAGGCAATCGAACGGGCTGGCTTGACGAACGGCGACCTTTATGGCGTGAAGATCTCGGTCAACGGCAACCCGGTGGCCGAAGAGAGCAACCTCTTCGGTCTTGGGACCTCAACGTTTGTCGGCTCGGGGAGATTCAGTCTGCACAACTTAGGCGATGTTTCCAGTCTTAGCGCCCTTCAGCTTGAACAGGCGTCCATCGTTGCAGGCGTCGCGCGCTTCCGACGGGTCGAAGATGGTGCTTGGGATCCGCGGGAAGAGCACAGTAACGACTTCTACTTTGTCACCACCGCTGACATAAACACCAACAGCCGCCTCTGGCGTTTGCGCTTCGATGACATCGAGCATCCTGAAAATGGTGGAACGATTGAGATCCTGCTAAATGACGACCGCTACAGGATGCTGGACAATGTGACGATCGATCGCTTGGGGCGTATTTTTATGGACGAAGACCCTGGCAATAATAATCGTGTCTCCAAGATATGGCTGTACAGTATCGCTACCGGGGATCTGGTTCAGGTTGCGGAGCACAACCCGAAGTTCTTCGACCCGACTATCCCTAACAACGGCGATTTCATAACCCAAGATGAAGAATCGTCAGGGATCATCGACGCAAGCCATATCCTCGGAGAAGGTTGGTTCTTGCTCGACGTTCAGGTGCATAAAGTTAATAATACTGATTCAGAGTTGGTCGAAGGGGGACAACTCCTTGCTATGTTCGTGGATCCAAGCATTGGTGGCGAATAAAGAGGACGATGAAGACGAAGAGGATTCTGAATGAGCTGGAGAGAGTCCGGAGAGAACTGCCGACTAATGTTAACACGTAGGCCTCATTTCAACCTGACCCTGTTCATGCGTCGCTGTGTCAGGCCAAACCGTTGAGGAGAGAGAGGATCTCCCTCTCTCCTTAGGATCTTTAGCCCTGGTATGACGATGGTGCACGGGCTCCGAGCTGTCATGAATGTAATCAAGGCTTCACTTGCCCATCATCTATTCTTCATGTGCGTCTTTTATAAACGGTTTGACAGAATTCCAATCTAACGAGGGGTGTATGAAAGAGATCAACTTGGGAGAGGTGATCGAGGGCGTGATCTCCAAATTCTGTCGCAACCGGACCGGCCCGCGGCCGAGGCTCCTTGCCAAAATCCCGCCGAATCTCCCCTATCTCTCCTGGCAGGATGATGGTCTGGAAAGGTTCATCAAGCATTTTCTCTACCACACCTTGCTCATGAATGATCCGGAAACGCCCGTGCAGGTTATCGTGCACGAGAGAACCAGCCTTGCAGATCTGGAAGATTTTGTCGGCGTTTACCCTGCCTACTGGATCCAACTTAGAATCCAGGGACATGGCTCGGGCATGATCGAGAGTGTTGTCGAGGAGGTGTTTAGCGATCTCGGCTACCGCTGCGAAGAATGGATTGGTGTGGAGGGTTCCAGTGCGCAGTTGGCCATTTTCAGTCCCTTAGACCGAGAGGAGCCGAAGATGGTTTTTTGTGTCGATACGGTCAAAGGGATCTGGAAATGCGATTTCCTCATTCCTGTCTCGGACAGGCTCTTCCTGCCTTCTTTCTCGAGCCCCCGAAAGAAATACTAGACTCTTTTCAGCGTCTGTCATCCGAAGATCACCTGACCATCATCAGCAGCTAACAACAAGCAGTTAAGGTGTGCCTAGCAAAACTGAATAAGGAGGTTTGCATGAAACCAATCAAGACCATTCTGGTACCTACGGACTTTTCGGAAAGCTCGAGGGTAGGTTTGAACTACGCGTTTTCTCTCGCCACAGAAAACGGTGCGGAGCTACTCATCCTTCACGTGGGCAACGAGTTCCAGGCTTGGGAAATCCCTGACGAGACAGGGTTCTTCAGCGCCAGAGTTTACAGGTGGCAGATCGACAGGATCCTTAACGAGGCCGCTTTAGATCTTCACAGATTTCTTGAAAAACATACGCAGGAGCTGCGGCGGGTGCCTGCGGTAAGAAAGAAAGTCATGGTGGGTGATGTAGTGGATCGGATTGTCGATGTTGCGCGGGAGGAAGAAGTTAATCTCATAGTGATGTCCCCTCGTGCCCACGGAACTTTCAGACGATTTTTTCTCGGAAGCGTGATAGATAGGGTCACCCGAAGAGCGCCCTGTCCGGTCCTTTCGGTGTGTCGGGAGAAGCAGACCCGTCCGTTACGAGGAAAACTTATCCCGGCGATGCCGTCTCCTCTAAGGAACGCATAACGAGCAGCCTCTCTCCCTTCATGGCGAATGCATATGATGGGAAGAGTCCTTCAGGACTCAGAAGCTTAAGAACGTATTCTCGAAGAAGGAGTGAAAAAGATGTGGTTTACAAAGACGATTTATAGATGGAGCGTAGCAATTGTACTATCGTCTCCAGTTGTATTTGTATCTCCGCTGGCTTTGAGAAGCGAAGAAACTCCCGCCAAACTCAGCACGGTTGCCGCAAGCTATACCTTACCCGGCCTGCCGATCGCCGCTTTCCAGAACGGCGCGTCGCCGGGGACGATTTCCAACGACCGGAAGATTTTGCTGGGCTCCATCGGCAGCGATCTGTGGCGCGGGCCTAACGATCCTGAGGGCGTCTTCTGGATGATCACCGATCGCGGGCCTAATGGCCAGGTTAAGGTGAACGGTGAAAACAGGCGTACCTTCCCCGTCCCGGAATTCAATCCGGCTATTCTCAGAGTGAAAGTAAGCGGCAACGCAATAGAGATTCTGGAAACCATTCCGATCGTCATTCAGTCCGGCAAGCCAGTCACGGGACTCTCTAACATTGAGGGGCGCGATGAAACTCCCTATGACTATTCGGGCCAAAAGAAATTATCTTTCAATCCTAATGGTCTCGACACTGAAGGATTAGTGCAGACCGCAACCGGTGAATTCTGGGTAGCTGAAGAGTACGGCCCATCGCTTGTTAAGGTCGACCGCGCTGGCAAGGTAATGAAGCGTTATATTCCCGAGGGGCTCAAACTGGAGGGCGCTGACTACCCGATCCAGCCAGTGCTGCCAGCTATCTATGGCAGACGAAAAATCAATCGCGGTTTCGAAGGTCTCGCCATAAGCAGTGACCAAAAGACAATCTATGCCGCTCTGCAAAGCCCGTTTCTCAATCCGGACAAAAAGACCGGGGAGGCATCACGCAATACCCGGATTCTGGTCTTCGACATTGCCAGCGAGAAAGTCACCGCCGAGTATGTTTATCGCTTTGAGGTATCTAAAGATTTTGACCCCGGTCCTAAAAACAGTGCCGATGAGATGAAGGTATCGGCTGCAGCCTTTATCAAGCCGGGCACTTTACTGATTTTGGAACGCACAGACAAAGTAGCCAGGCTTTACACTGTCGACCTTGATAAAGCCACGAACATTCTCGGCAGTAGGTGGGATGACGCCTCCACTTCTCTTAGTCTCGAAGCCTTGGAAGACCCGGCTCAAGCCAATATCACAGTGGTGCCGAAATCGCTGCTGGTAGACCTGAAAAGCCTGGACGGAATGCCAGACAAGATCGAGGGAGTTGCCATCATCGATCGCGACACCATCGCCGTTTCCAATGACAATGACTTCGACATAGAGGGAGACGATGCTGGGAAAGGGGTAAAGAACAAGATTTTGGTTATCAGCTTGAAGGAACCGCTGCCTTTGCCGCAGGCGAACGGGGGTCACCTACTCTCGGCGCAGTGAATTTTTTCAAGGAAAGAACAAGTATTCCTCGCGTGAACTCTCAGACTTTGCCTCGGCTGTGGAAACAATTTGAGGCACTGACCTTCTTTAACCGGGTCATGGACTTGTTTTTTAAGTCTTTGATCTTCTTTGTGGTGGTCATCTTGGGGATGGGACTTTTCCGTCTTTTCTGGGAGGTCTGGAAGATCATGAGTGGCCATGATCTCAAAGAGGCGCTTAGCTTTGCTGTGACGAGCCTACTTACTTTCTTTATCATCCTTGAGCTGTTCAAGAGCCTCATCGACTATTTTCGCGAGCACCGCCTCAAGCTGACCTTTATCGTCGATGCGACCCTCGTTTTTATTCTTAGAGAGATTATGATCGGTCTTTACCAGCATCAAAGCTCTCCTTTACAGTTAGCTGCGCTAGCCTTTGTGACCCTGGTGCTAGGGGTGCTGCGGACTCTGGCTATTGTCTATTCGCCCATGGAACGCAGGCTGGTAGAGCAACTACGTCAATCGCGAAGCCCGCGCCAGGAAAGGCGGGAGACAGAGTCTGAGGTGGAGTCTTCACCGTTAGCGGAGATCTCCCATGTTCATTAATTAAACCCGACAAGGAGGCTAAAGATGAAAGAGAGAAGTGGCGTTGCAGTCAGCCATAATAGCGACAAGCCCATACAGATTAGCAAGGGAGAAGCTGAGTCTCTAACCTACTGGCGCCATGAGATCCTGGCTCGACTCAGTGTCATTGCCCTTGGTTCGAGCATGCTGCGCGAGACTCTTGGGGAAACTCTCTCGGACAGACAACTAGTACTGCTTGCCACGATCGAGCATAGCACTGACGATCTCTCTAAATTGATCAAAGAACTTCTGGACTTTCGTACGGCGCGCGAGAGCGCCACACCCGCGACATAGGAAACAGCCGGATCTACATCTTCGCCGAACGGAGGCCAAGGTGTAGTGTCCATCTTGAACGATAGGGATTTTGGACGCGTCTCCAACTAGACGCTGTGCTCTCTTTTTTGAGCTTACCTTTCATCGGGGTCTTCCTTGCCCCCTGGGAAGACCTCTCACCGGGGCTGGGTGGGCCACTCCCTTCCCAGCCCCGCCCGCCGATACTCCTGTTCTTGAATGATACACGGTTCACACTCGGCCCGCGTCTGATATACTGAATTTTGTGGCCAGAAATAGGGGTGCGAAAAAGAACGTTTCCCTCAAAGCCATCGGCCTTTCGTTGACCATCGATACAAGAGGCATCTGGTCCACTCTCGGAAAAAACTTTCCTGTGGTTTCCTCAGAGCCCATCATGCTGAACGTCCATCCAGGTAGAAAGCAATATCTCATGGTTTTGAAGTATGGGGTCGTTGTGTTGATCAACAATTCAGACATCTTTGAGCAAAAAACCCTTTCGATGATCCGCCCTTTCCTGCAGGAGCCCTTGCCCGCTCCGAACAGCGACGAACTTAGAGTCGTCGTAGAACCCAATGCGCAGAATCGGGTTCTTTTCGACCGGGTCATCGTGGCGAGAGAGGATGAAAAATATTGGCAGATTTTGGGAATGCTGCTGGCTCAATCCGTTGCCCTTGATTTCTACGAAAAAAAGGTCGATCAGGTATTAGCAGATTTTTCCGGACGACTCAGGATGTCCACAACCTGGCTCAGGCGGATTCTTTATCCCAAGACTTCGGAGATCATCGCGAACATCAATCAAACGATCTCCCTCCATCAAGACATCATCGCCAACCTGGAAGTGCTGGATAAGCCGGATCTCACATGGGAGGGAATGGATCTGGACAGACTTTACAGGGAATTTTTGAGTATGCTGGAGTTGCCCGAGAGAATTTCGATCCTAGGACAGAAACTCGACCTCTTTAAGGAGCACATGGGGATCGCTTTGACTATTGTGAGCGCGCGCAGAATGGAGGTCCTGGAGATTGTCATTATCCTTCTCATCACCCTCTCGATTCTCCAGGGTCTTCTCACCCTCCATTAAAGCGTTTGAGGGAGTTTGACCTCTCGTTCCCGGCCAAACCGCCGTAAACAGAATTTCATACAGAATTAATCTTTTCGTAACATTCATGCAATTGAAAAAAGATTCTTTATGCACTCGTTTATGATAGCTTAACAGGGCGATGGCGGAATACTTTGCGGCCGTGGATGTTGGGAGCAACGCGCTTCGATTCCAGCTAGTTTCGGTGGAGCGACCGGGAACCTACCGGATCTTGGAGCAAGATCGGCAGCCAGTCCGGCTTGGACACAAGGTTTTCCAGACAGGCACGCTCAGTGCGGCATCCGTCGAGCCCGCCCTAGAGGCGCTTCATAGTTTCAAGAACTGCGCGGATCGGTATCAAGTCGGAGCCTTCAAGGCAGTGGCTACAAGCGCATTGAGGGAAGCTTCCGATGCGCGAACA
>VBLN01000350.1 GCA_005878685.1 Deltaproteobacteria bacterium
TCCGTTTCTTCACCGGCGATAGAAAGGCAGAGAGACGATTCGGGCCGCAACTTTCCGGCCTCGGATCTCTACCTGAACATTATTTCCCAATTCCGCTTCTTCTCTGACCACATATCCCAAAGCAATAGAGCGTCCCAACGTCGGTGACTTGGTCCCGCTCGTCACCTCACCGATAGGGCGATCTTGCTTAAGAATCGGATAGTGACTTCGAGCAATCCCCGGCTCGACCAACTCCAACCCCACAAGCCTACGTCTGATTCCCTCCTGCTTCACCTTCAGCAACGCTTCCCGGCCCAAAAAGGACTCCTTAGATAACTTCGTCACCCACTCCAAGCCCGCCTCAAGAGGTGTCGTTGTCTCGTCTAGTTCATGTCCGTAGAGCGGTAGAGCCCTTTCGAGGCGAAGCGTATCTCTTGCGCCAAGGCCAGCCGGTTGTAGGCCGAGATCGCTCTCTCCGTCGATCAGACGATTCCAGAGTCTCTCTCCCTTATCCGACTCGCAATAAAGCTCAAAACCGTCTTCCCCGGTATAGCCCGTGCGAGAGACCAGACAGCGAATCGACGAAACTTCGCCGAACGAAAAGTGAAATGGACGCAATTCTTCCAGACGAAGCTGAGTCAAGCGCTGCAAAATTTTCTCGGCCAGAGGCCCCTGGAGCGCCAGCTGAACATAATGGGAGCTGCTGTTCTCAACCTCCGCTACGCCCCTTGAGTTTTCTTTTATCCAGCGAAAATCCTTCTCCGTATTCGCAGCGTTGACACAGATGAGAAAATGATCGTCCTCAAGTTTGTAAACAACGATATCATCAACGGTTCCACCGTTTTCGTTGAGCAGCAAGCTATACTGCGCCTGGCCCGACTTCAACCGCGAGACATCGTTGGCCGTAACCCTCTGGCAGAGATCCATCGCCTGGGACCCGCGGACTTCCACCTCCCCCATATGACTCACGTCGAAAAGGCCGGCCCGGCCGCGCACCGCCAAGTGTTCGGCGATGACTCCCTGATATTGAACTGGCATCTCCCAACCCCCGAACTCCACCATCTTCGCCCCCAACCGCCGATGGACAGGATAGAGGGGAGTTCTTTTAAGCCTCTGAACTTGAGGTTCGGGCTGCGCTTCCACGCGATTTAGCTCAACCTTCTCGCTGGAGAGATTCTTTGGCTGCTCTCAGAGTATTGAACAAGAGCATGCAGATCGTCATCGGCCCGACTCCGCCGGGCACGGGGGAGATCCAAGAGGCGCGCTCTTTAGCGCTTTCGAATTCAACGTCGCCTACGAACTTGCCGCCGGGGATCCGATTCGATCCGACATCGATCACTACAGCGCCCGGCCTGACCCAATCGCCCCGGACGAGACCCGCCTTGCCTACGGCAACGACCAGAATCTCACCCCTGGCGACTTCGTCCTTCAGGTGCGCCGTCCGCGAGTGACACAACGTCACGGTCGCATGGCGCTCCAGGAGCATGAGAGCCACCGGCTTACCCACGATGTTGCTCCTTCCTACCACCACCGCGTTCTTGCCCTTGGGATCGCAGCCGACGGAATCGATAAGCCTCATGATCCCCATCGGCGTGCAAGGCCTTAATCCTTGCGCGCCCAGCAGCAGCAGTCCCTGGTTGACGGGGTGAAAACCATCGACATCCTTTTGTGGTGAAACTGCTTGCAGGATTTTTTCAGCTTGGATGTGGGCCGGCAGAGGGAGCTGAACCAAGATACCATGAATCTCCTTCTTTCGATTCAAGTTGTGGATAAGCGCGAGGAGTTCCTTCTCTGAAACTAAAGCGGGGAGCAGGTGTTCATCTGATTGGATTCCAACTTCTTTGCAGGCCTTTTCCTTGTTTCTTACGTAGAGGTGGGAAGCTGGATCGTCTCCGACCAAGACAACTCCAAGCCCAGGAACGATTCCCCATCGCCGTTTGAGTCCCTCGATCTCTTCCTTGACCTCTTTCTGAATTCCTCGTGCGATCGCCCTGCCGTCGATGATTTGCGCCATAACTTTCCCAGATGAGTTAAAAGTCTATACAGGAAAAAAATTCTTTGTAAAGAGACTTTCAAACGCCATAACATGGAGAACTAAAGAGGTCAACTTGATGGGCAGGAAACAGGAACTCCGCTTGTTTGCCTGGAAAGCAGACGTTTGAGGAGAATGCTAGATGGGCAAGAGACCAGGCAGGCTCAAGAGGTAAATTCCCACCAGTTCTTGTCGAGATCGCTAAAGATAAACGAAACGTTCCCGTTGGTCCGTCGGGCTTCTTCCACGTCTGTGATGCCGATCTCTTTGCCTGACTTTTTAAACCGCTCATGGGCTTCAAATACCTTCTCCGAGGAAGCTAGCTTCAAGGTAAAGCGGTTAACCGGCGACAGGTAGTCGCGGCGTTGGCTCATAGGTAGGACAACGACATACCAAGGAGTCAACGGGTGTTTAATGTAAGTCGATTGTCTTCCTCCTCCTACGATTTCAAGTGCGAGGACCTCCGTGTAGAAACGATCACTCGCCGCCTTGTTATCGCACTGGAGGGTACCGTGAGACATCGCCTGAGGGATATAGCCTCTTCCCGGAAAACGATCTTCTGTCAGAAGCTGCTTCCAAGGTGTCGCGGCAATCCGACGGCCGTGGTTGACCGCATTCGGATTATAGTACTCGATCTCTAAGTCGTTGCCTCCGGGCTC
>VBLN01000351.1 GCA_005878685.1 Deltaproteobacteria bacterium
AACATGATGCAAAAGGATCTGCTGCTTGCGTTGGGAATGGGGAGATCTCTTGACGTCCCTCTGCCGACAACCGCCGTGACCAACGAGCTGCTTACCGCCGCGCGCGCGATGGGGTATGCCGACAAGGACTTCGCCGTGCTGTTCGAAACGCTGGCAAGGATGGCAGGAGTCAAAAAATAATGTTGAATTGTGAACTTTAAATTCCGGAATTCAAAACTCGGCATTCAAAATTCAAAATTGAACTATGGCAAAATCCAAAGCCCAACCAGCTCGAATAGATAGTAGTAAGATAGATGGTAAGCGCTTCTTGCGCTTCTACAGGCAGATGCTCAAGATCCGCCTCTTTGAAGAGCAGGTCAATCAGCTTTACTTGAGCGCGAAGATGCCGGGTCTGGCGCATCTCTACATCGGCCAGGAGGCGGTGGCTGTCGGTGTCTGCGAGGCGCTCCGGCCCGACGACTACATCACCAGTACTCACCGGGGTCACGGCCACTGCCTGGCTAAGGGAGCATCCGTAGAGCGCATGTTTGCCGAACTGCTCGGCAAGGTTGACGGTTACTGCCGGGGCAAAGGCGGCTCCATGCACATCGCCGACCAGGAAAGAGGCAACCTAGGAGCCAACGCTATCGTAGGCGGCAGCACAGGCATCGCCACCGGCGCGGCCATGTCGGCCAAGATGCGCGGCAGCGATCAGGTCGCTGTCTGCTTTTTCGGCGAGGGCGCCCTTGGGCAAGGCCTCCTGTACGAATGCATGAACACGGCCTCTTTGTGGAAGCTGCCCGTGATCTATCTGTGCGAAAATAATCTTTACAACGAATACACCCACTATAGCGAAACAACTGCGGGCGAGATCCAAGCGCGGCCTGAAGCCTTCGGCATTCCGACGGAATCGATCGACGGCCAGGATGTAGAGCTGGTTTATCGAACCGCGAGGCGCCTGGTGGAGCGGGCGCGGAAAGGAGAAGGCCCCTCCTTTTTTATCTGCCATACGTACCGCTTCCACGGCCATCACGTAGGGGACATCGACCGCTCCTACTACCGAGCCAAAAAAGAGGAAGAGCAGTGGAAAGGCGGGCGCGATCCCTTGAAGCTCCTCGCCGTAAAGTTGAAGCATCTTAAAGTAGCCGACGAGAAACTCTTAAGCGAAATGGAAAAAGAGACGCGCCGCGAGATTGAAAAGGGAGTCGAGTTCGCTTTGAACGCCCCTTACCCGGATACGAGCGAGGTGGATCAGCACGTTTATGCGTGAATGTTGAATTATGAATTTTGAGTTTTAAATTGAAATCTCGACAACCTTAATTCAAAATTCAACATTCAAAATTCAAAATTTAAATGAAAGCCCCAGCACAGCAAAGCACCGCCGTTCGAGAAATAACCTTTGGGCAGGCGATCAACGAGGCTTTGGCAGAGGAGATGAGGCGGGATCCCAAAGTTTTCATCCTCGGAGAGGATGTCGCCGAGGCAGGCACTCCATTTAAGGTGCTCTCCGGCCTGGTCAAGGAGTTTGGAAAAGAGCGGGTCGTAGACTCGCCCATCTCCGAGGCAGCCATCACCGGCCTGTGTGTGGGAGCGGCGATGACCGGCATGCGGCCGGTGGTCGATATCATGTTCGGGGATTTTGTCACGCTTACGATGGACCAGATGGTGAACCAGGCCGCTAAGATCCATTACATGTCCGGCGGCAAGCTCAAGGTGCCGATGGTCATGCGGACGACCCTCGGCGCTACGCGCCGTTCAGCCGCCCAGCATAGCCAGAGCCTGCATGCCTGGTTCAGCCACATCCCCGGGCTGAAAGTGGCTATGCCTTCCACGCCCTACGACGCGAAAGGTCTGCTTAAAACCGCCATCCGCGACGACAACCCGGTGATTTTTTTTGAAGACAAGATGATGTATCAGCTCAAGGGGCAGGTGCCTGAGGGAGAGTACACGATCCCGTTTGGTCTGGCTGACATCAAGCGCGCAGGCTCAGACATCACCATCGTCGCGACCAGCAGCATGGTGCAAGTCTCCCTGGCTGCGGCGGAGACCTTAGAGGGACTGGGAATCAGTGCTGAGATCGTCGACGTAAGGACGACGGTGCCGCTCGATAAAAAAACGCTCATCGAATCCGCGAGGAAAACGAGCCGCGCGATCGTTGTCGATGAAGGCTATGAGCGCTACGGCGTGACGGCAGAAATCGCCTCGGTAATCGCGGAGGGCGCCTTTTACTACCTCGACGCGCCCGTGAAGCGCATTGCGGCCATGGACGTCCCTGTACCATTTTCTCCGGTGCTCGAAGATCAAACCGTGCCCACGCCGCAGTCCGTAGTCGAGATGGCCAAGACGCTGTGTGGAAAAGTATGAGGGGGAGATACGGCCGAAGCGCCAATTCGTTCAAGTGGTTCAAGAAGTCCTGATCGTTTAAACGTTTTGAACTGTTTGAACGATTTGAACGTTTAAGTAAGGAGAACTGCCATGGGACTAAAAACCTTTGGCTTGACGGGAGTTGACTGGGAAGAACGCGTTAATCTAGAGCGCCTCCGACAGGATCGCCTAAGCCGGATCAAGGCAGCGCTGAAAAAATCCGAATTGGGTTCGCTCCTCTGCTTTGACATGAACAATATCCGTTACATCACTGCCACTCACATCGGCACCTGGGCGATGGACAAGCTCGTCCGTTTCTCGCTCTTGCCCCAGGATGACGAGCCGATCATCTGGGACTTCGGCTCGGCGGCGCGCCATCACCAGATCTACTGTCCCTGGCTGGGAGAGCGCTCCCGAGCTGGCATCTCCACGCTCCGGGGCGCCACTGCTCCCGCCTCAGGCCTGGCCGACGACGTTGCGCGCAAGATCCGTGTCGAGCTGGAAAAGCGCCGTTTGCTCAACGAGCCGGTGGGAGTCGACGTCATCGAACTCCCCGTGCTTTTCGCCCTGCAGGCCCAAGGAATCAAGGTCGTAGACGGTCAGCAGTTGATGCACCAAGTCCGGAAAATCAAAACTCAGGACGAGATCACCTTGCTCAACACCGCCTGCATGATGGTCGACGCTGCTTACGAGGAGCTTTACCGTTATATGAGACCCGGAGTTCGGGAAAACGAATGCGTAGGTGTCGTGAGCAAGGTGCTCTACGACCTGGGATCGGAGCATGTCGAGGGCGTCAACGCGATCTCAGGAGA
>VBLN01000352.1:0-1005 GCA_005878685.1 Deltaproteobacteria bacterium
TCATGTGTGGCCAAATGGCATAAGACTGGAAGACCATGCCGATGTCGCGCTTCTCCGTGGGAACGTAGATTCCCCGGGTCGGAGCGTTGGCAAGAGTGCCGGCGATTTCCAGCTCGCCGGCGTCAGGTTTCTCAAGGCCCGCGACGCAGCGGAGCGTGGTGGTCTTGCCGCAGCCGCTGGGGCCGAGCAAGACGCAAAATTCCTTGTCCGCCACTTCCAGGTCGATGCCCCGGAGCGCGTCTACCCTGCCGCGACGGCTGTCGAACCACTTCCTGAGCCCACGTATGCTTATCAAATAAGGACCTCTGGATTAGCTTTCTGACCCGAACTCCCCTAGCCGCGAAAAGCCGAATTTCAAAGCGCCAGTGATGACGATGGCAAAAAGCACCAACACCACACCCAACGCCGCCACTTGCGGCACCCACCCATTGCCCCAAAACTGCCACACGATCGTTGAAACGACGAGATTTTTACGCGTGCCCAAGGTCAGGGCCATTGTGACTTCGCGATAGGACAGCATGCTGATCCAGATCCAGCTGTTGAAAAAAGAACGCGCGGAGCGGAGGCGCCGGAGACCTTGCCCGCCTCTTCCAGCTCGCGGTGCACCTGAATCATCACGCCATTGGTGGTACGGGTGCCGTAGGCGATCCAGGTAATGGTGTGGGCGATGGCGATGATGATGATCGTGCCATAAACCGGAAAGTAGTTTCTATAAGCGAGCCCGAGATAGCCGAGGCCCACGGCGAGAAGGATGTTAGGGATCGCGTGCGGCAGAAAAGCGATGGTGTCCAGGGAACCGCGAAAGCTCACTTGCGTCCGCACCACCACCCAGGAAACGAGCACGCTCAGGAGCATCGTCGCCGTCGGCACGGCGAACATAAGAATCGCCGTGTTGATGAAGGCAAGGGCGTCTACGTATTCGAAAATCGTTTCGTAGTTACCGAGCGACATTTGCGAGAAAGCCTCGGTCGAGGGAAGCTGCAAGTGGGGCAACAGCGACGCCCA
>VBLN01000352.1:1021-1517 GCA_005878685.1 Deltaproteobacteria bacterium
TCCATCGACAGGTAAAGCATCGCGAAAGCCAACCCCGCCCACTTCCATCGTCCCAGCGATATTTGTCGCGGCCGGTAGCCGCGCCCGGTGATCACCGTGTACTTCTTGCCGTGCCGTACGAGGCGCACGTAGAAATAGGCCAGGGTCAGGCCGACAATGAGCATGACCGCGCCGTAGGCGCCCGCTAAGCCGTAATCGGGCAAGCCAGTCGGCGGATTGGTCGAGGTAAAGATTAGAGCGCTCAGCACGAGAATCCGCGCTGGAAAGCCGATGATCGCCGGGACTTCGAAAACGGCGATCGCCGACATGAAGAGATAGACCATCACCCCGGCGATCGCGGGCAGCGTGATTGGAACGTTGATCCTAAGAAAAGTCTGAAATTTGCTCACCCCCGCCGTATAGGCCGCCTCCTCAAGGGAAGGGTCCATCGTCCGGTAAGCCGCCGCCAGCATGAAGAACGCCGAAGGCACGAACGATACGCCCTGAATAAAGGCCA
>VBLN01000352.1:1588-4511 GCA_005878685.1 Deltaproteobacteria bacterium
GCCGATGCGTGGGCTCAGTAGGAGAATCCAGGCGATGGTGCGGAGAAAGACCGGGATCAGGATGCCCACGGTCATCAGAACGTAGATCGTTCCCTTTAGCGGGAGGTCGGTCCGCATGAGCAGCCAAACCAGCGGGACCGCAAAGACAAGCGTGACCAGAACCGTGCCCGAGGCGAACAGAAGTGTATTGAGCAGGACTTTGTACGTGCCGGGACTGCTGTAGACAGCGATAAAGTTGGCGAGCGTGAGCGGCCCGCCCTCGCCTGGGAATCCGGTGCGCAGGCTCATGACGACCACCATCACCAGCGGCACGCCGACCACGAGGACAAGCACGGCCATCAGGGTGCCCGCGAACAGGCTGAGGCCGTTCGGCCTGGCGCCGACCACTCGGCCTGTGGCGCTGAGCTCCGTTGCTGTGCTCACGCGATTTCTTTCGGAGTACGAAGAATCCTAGAGGCCACTGAAGCCGAATATCTTGCCGTATTCTCTGGAGAGCCGGTCGACGATCTCGGCTTGATCCTGAGTCATGTACACGACATTCTTTTTCTGCACGTACTTGTACGCTGATGTTCCAGGAATGAAGGCGGAGCTTTGGCCGGCGTACTTCTCCCAAATCTTCTGCGCTTCGGGGGTCGTGAGATAGGCGGCCATCAGGTAGCCCACGTTGGGATGTGGAGCGTTCTTCGGCACGCCCGCATGGTAGGCGGGGGCAATCAGAGGCGACACCGCCTCGGCGTGCGCGACCGGCGCGCTCTTGTTCTTCTCCGATTTGATTTCACTGTCGCTCAAAGAGACCGCCACAACGATCTCGCCCAACAGCAACCGGTTGTAGATCTCGCCCAACCGTCCGAGAATCAAATCCTGCTTGGTAAGGGCCTTCACAAAGTTGGTCGTCTTCTCTTCGCCCCATGGTCCGGCCGCCAGCCGAGCCATATGGTGCGTCGCGCTCGATACGCCGATCCTGCCTTTCCACTTTGGATGCAAGAGATCGTCCCAGCTCTTAGGCACGTCCTTCGCGGACACCAACTGTTTGTTATAGGCGGGCAGCACAAACTGGTTGGCAAAGCTCACGGAGCCGTTGTCATACTGAATCGCTTTGGGATCGATGCCGATACTTTTATAGTCGAAGCTCTGATGCATCTTCTTGACCCACAGTGTTGCGTGGTGCGCATCCGTAACCACCATCAGGTCCCACTCCGGCGGAACGCCGCTGGCACCCAGGCCAACGACTCTGCCGATATCCCGGGTCATATTTCCCGAGGGACTATATTGCAGTTTGATATTCAGGCCGTATTTCTTGTTGAACGCCGCGCCCAAGGCTTGAGCGCCCTGCGGTGTCAATGTCGACGGCGCGTAGAATTCGATTGTCCCTTCCTTCTTGGCAGCCCTGATAAGTTCATCGAGCGACGCCGCAACAACCGATTGGGCCAAGGAAGAAAGGACAAATCCTAACAGAGCCATGAACAATCCAAAAAGCCACAAACGCTTCATAATGTATCTCCTTCGAGTCTAAGCGTGTAAATTCTCCAGACGGACCTTCAACCCTTACTGAATCTTCGGTCCAGTATATTCTAAAACATAGAGTCCACCTTTAATTCGGTCGGTCACGTAGATCAGGCCGTCAGCATCGACGAAGAGATCGTTCAACATAGGCGCCTTCTGATCTTCAGGTGGCGGCGGAATGAAGAAGCCGACTTCCTCCGGACGGTACTGGTTTCTGATATCGAAGATCCGAAGCCCGGCGTTATAGTAGGTCACGAATATGAGCTTCTCACTCTGGAACGAGCCGGGTCTATTCTCGTGCACGTTGTGAGGACCGAAGCGGAGTCCTCGTTTGCAGAAGTCGCCCTCTGGGACCGGGCACGTGCTGATGATCACTGGATTTCTCTCTTCTCTGATGTCGATTAACCAGACTCGTTTTTCGCCCTCCTGACAGTCGTACTTCACCGACTCGTCGACGGCCACCACGAGCTTTCGGCCGGGAAGCGGCAGAGTCGTATGTGCATAACCCCCATAGGGTGGGCTCCAGTCGATGCGACTGATAGTTTTCGGGTTGCCAATATCGGAGATATCGACGATGACCATGCCCGCATCTACTAACGCGACATAGGAGCGGCTGCCGTGCGGGATGGCGCCATGAACGTGAAAGTGCTCGCCTGGGAACGGCACCCAATCCGGCGGCGTTTCTTCTCCCTCTTTCGTGCCGGGAATCCACCAGACGCCCGCCTGCTTCGGACGAGCAGGGTCCGATAGATCGGCAATCAGATAGGCTCGCTCTTTGATGCCGGGCATCATCGCTCCAACGTGTGCATACTTCCCGTCGGTGAACCACATGCGGTGCACGCCTTTGCCTGGGATCTGCATGTAGCCGATCTCGCGTGGAGCGGTCGGGTTTGAAATACTGTAGATCCGGATTCCAGCCTCGTTAGGGACACTCGCGGCGACCGTTTTGTCAAAGTAGGGACGCTCTTGATTTTGAATCAAGATATCGCCCGCAATCTGGACCTTGTGCGCGTGAGTATTGGGCGGGTGAGGCATCTGGAGCACGACACTTGGATGCTCAGGGTCTGCGGCGTCGACAATCGTTAGCGCCATCGGCGAGGTTCCCAAATGGGCAACATAGACGTAGCGGCCGTTTTTCAGCAGTTGCATTCCGTCGCCATGACCGTTGAGATCATGATGCGCCAGCAGCCGCACGTTCCATCTTTCGCTTCTCTCCTCTATCTGCTTTGCTTCATTCGATTGCATGTTAAAACCCTCCCGGATGTAGCTGTGCGCACCGCAGCACCAAAGATGATTCTCCTCATATAGTTCCCGCCGTACGTGAATGTCAACTAGCTGTCCTGACCCGGTAGAAGGGTCCGTTTACAAGGTTAAACTCTTTATGTTAAATGGGTTGCAAGATTATTCAGGAGGCAGTTGT
>VBLN01000346.1:0-1741 GCA_005878685.1 Deltaproteobacteria bacterium
ATCTACAGAACCGTTCCCGTTTCTCAGCTCCATGAGATACCGAACCACTTCGAGGATGTCTTCCTTGCGCAGCGTTCCCTGCTCCAAGGGGGCATTGAGTTTGAGCCGGTGATTCAATTTGAGCCTGCCGACTTTAGAGAGGTCATAGCGGTCGGGGTTGAAGAAGAGGTTGTGGAAGTAATTTGTGGCGGAGTCCTTGGTGGGCGGGTCTCCGGGCCTGAGACGACGGTAAATTTCTAATATAGCGTGTTCTATTGCTTTTTCTGGCTTTTTATTTTCTTCCTTATCCTGGGACTGTTGATCAAGCCTGTCTTGCAGCAAGGTGTTGAGCAAGTAGGGACCGACATGAAAATCGTCGAGAAAGAGAACTTCGACCTGGGAGATCTTCTTTTCCCTGAGCAAATCAATCTTGTCCTTCGTGAGCTCCTGATTGCATTCCACCAGAATCTTGCCGGTTTCAGGGTCACGGATATCATGGGCAGCGATCCGTCCCAGGACATCCTCCCAGTCCACGGGGACATGCTTGACGCGGGACTGCTCCATCTGACGGATTAGGGGTCGCGTAAACTTTCGCCCTTCCTTGACGATGAGCTCGTTGGTCTTGGGGTCGCGCACGTCAGCGCCCGCCTTCACTCCCACAAGCTGATCGGGCTTGAAGACCAGCATCGGCTTTCTTCCATCGAAGACAACCGTGTCGCTCTTATGAAAATAGTTGAGCAGATCCTCCGTTGTCATCCCCAAGCCCCTGAGCAATACGGTAGCGTGGAATTTGCGCCTGCGATCGATGCGGACATAGAGGATATCTCTAGGGTCGAATTCGAAATCGATCCAAGAGCCGCGATAGGGAATGATTCGAGCAGAGTAAAGCAGCTTGCCGCTGGCATGGGTCTTCCCTTTGTCATGTTCGAAGAAGACCCCTGGTGAGCGGTGAAGCTGGGACACGATCACACGCTCGGTTCCGTTGACCATAAAAGTCCCGTTGCTGGTCATCAGGGGAATCTCGCCGAAGTAGACCTCCTGCTCTTTAACGTTTCTTATGTTGCGGCTCCCAGTATGGGGGTCCACATCGAAGAGGACCAGCCGGACCGTAACCTTCAGAGGTGCGGCATAGGTCATCCCTCGTTGGTGACACTCCTCCACATCGTATTTGGGTTCCCCGAGGTTGTAACCGACAAATTCCAGGGAGGATGTTTCATTGAAGTCTTTGATCGGGAAGACCGACTTAAAAACGCCTTGAAGGCCCAAGTTCTGTCGCTGATCCAGGGGGACGTCCTTCTGCAGAAAGAGATTGTAGGAATTCTTCTGAATTTCAATCAAGTTGGGCAGATCGATGATCTTCTTGATCCGCCCGAAATTGCGGTGGAACCTTAAATTATGGGGCACTTGAAATGCCATAGTCTCTCCTCTCGGGTCCTAACCATCAAGCTTGCAGCTCTGAAATCCCATTCAGCCGACGGTCAAGGTCTACTTGATATCGACTTTTCCTCCCACCTCTTCGATTTTCTTCTTGATGGCCTCAGCCTCCGCCTTGGCGACACCTTCCTTGATCGGCTTCGGCGCATCATCCACCAGATCCTTTGCCTTTTTCAAACCCAAACCGGTCAGTTCTCGCACTACTTTGATGACCTGAATTTTCTTGTCTCCGGTTTCAGGGTCACGGATATCATGGGCAGCGATCCGTCCCAGGACATCCTCCCAGTCCACGGGGACATGCTTGACGCGGGACTGCTCCATCTGACGG
>VBLN01000346.1:1766-5768 GCA_005878685.1 Deltaproteobacteria bacterium
AATAAATTCCTTGACTTGCTCTCTTGTTACTTCCATGACTTCCTCCTGTTTGGGACTTTCAACTTTGGGATTCTTTCCGCTTGCGAACAGATTCCAATAGCCTGACTGTCCTGCTAGCTGGCTCCTGCATTAATCGCAGGAGCTGGGCCGCCGGGGCCTGCATGAGCGCCAAGAGCTTAGACTGAAGTTCCGGTCGGCTGGGCATCTGGGCCAAGATCTTTACCTTGGCTTGGTCCATGAACTCCCCCTCAAACAGCCCACCCTTGATCGTCAGCTTTTCATTCTCCTCGACGAACTTGAGCAGAGTTTTCGAAAGAACTATAGGATCGGCATAGCCAAAGACCCATCCCGTGGGCCCTTGCAGCAAACGATCGAGAGAACCATAAGCGGTATCCTTCAGGGCACGACGGACCAAGGTATTTTTGATCACTTGATACTCTCCCGATGCTTGCCGGATCTCCCGCCTCAGTCGGGTCATCTGGGCCACCGTGAGACCTAGATATTCCGTGACGATGGCCATCTTAGCCGCCATAAACTTCTCCTGGACTGCGGCTACTTTAGTCGCCTTCCCTTCTCGAATCGAACTGTTTGTCGACAACCCAGCCATTCCCTTGCCCTTCAGATCACGCTGCCATTGCCCGAACTTGGGACAGATCGATCTTGACCCCAGGCCCCATTGTTGTGGAGACGGTCACCCCGAGGACATAATTACCTTTGGCCGAAGCGGGCTTCGCCCGAAGGATTGAGCTCAAGACGACCCTGGCATTATCCAAGAGCTTCTCTGGACCGAAAGAAACTTTGCCAATGGGCACATGAATAATGCCTGCTTTATCGACTCTAAACTCAAGCTTTCCGGCCTTGATCTCCTTAACGGCTTTGCCGATATCCATGGTTACGGTTCCAGTTTTGGGATTGGGCATCAAACCCCTGGGGCCCAAAATTTTTCCGATTCGACCTACCGCTCCCATCATATCGGGAGTGGCAACGGTCTTATCGAAATCAAGCCAGCCTTCGCTAATTTTCTTAATGAGATCTTCTGCCCCGACAATATCGGCTCCAGCTTCCTGAGCCTCCCGTTCCTTCTCTCCTTTGGCGAAGGCAAGAACCCGGACAGCCTTCCCCATCCCATGGGGAAGCACCACCGTTCCTCGAATGTTTTGGTCGGCTTGCCTCGGGTCCACTCCCAACCGGACCGCCATTTCCAGAGTCTCGTCAAACTTCGCTCGCGCGGTCTCGTGCACAAGTCGTAGTCCCTCTTCCAAAGAATACCTTTGAGTCCGATCAACCTTAGCCAACATCGTGCGGTAGGTTTTACCTCTGCGTTTCATTCTTTCCTAGCCCTCGATTTCTAAACCCAAGCTTCTCGCTGTTCCCTCGACCGTTCGCTCAGCAGCTTCTAAATCTTTGGCTGTCAGATCACGCAATTTGATCTGGGCAATCTCGCGAATCTGCGCCCGCGTCACCCTGCCCACCTTGATCTTACTTGGCTCACCCGAACCTTTTTCGATTCCAGCCGCCTTTTTCAGCAAATCGGAGGCGGGTGGAGTCTTAGTGATAAAAGTAAAGGAGCGATCGGCATAAACCGTCACGATCACCGGGATGACCATTCCCTGCTGCGACTGGGTCGCCGCATTGAAAGACTTACAGAACTCCATGATATTGACCCCACGCTGGCCCAATGCTGGCCCCACGGGAGGACTAGGATTAGCTTGGCCCGCCGGGATCTGGAGTTTTATTTCTGCGATAACCTTCTTGGCCATGACTTAAATCGTTCAAATTGTTCGAATCGTTCAAGACGTTCAAATCGTTAATCGCCTGAACGGTTTGAACTTTTATTTTTAATTCCGCTCCACCTGAACAAAGTCTAGCTCGACTGGAGTCGCACGACCGAAGATGCTGATCAAAACTCTGAGCTTTCCCTTTTCGGGTCGCACTTCCTCCACCACACCATTAAAATCCGCGAAAGGTCCGTCGACCACCTTCACGCTTTCACCCACAGAAAAAAGAATCCTAGGTTTGGGCCGAATGGCTCCCTCCTCCATCTGATGCGTGATGTTTTTAACCTCATCATCGCTCACCGGAGGAGGATTTGTGCCTCCCCCGACAAACCCAGTTACCTTGGGTGTCTCCTTGACGATATGCCAGCTCTCGTCGTTGAGCTCCATTTGGACCAAAATATAACCGGGGAAAAATTTCCTCGAAGAAGTCTTCTTTTTCCCTTTAACCAGCTCCACCACCTTCTCGACAGGAACCAAGATCTCGCCGAAGAGTTCCTGCTTTCCGAAACCTTTAATCCTCTCTTCCAGGGCCGCCTTGGCCTTGTGTTCATAACCCGAGAACGTATGCACGACGTACCATTGCTTCGCCATATGGGAAAACCTATTGGGAGGTTAACTGATGATGGCCTGAATGGCTCGAGTCAGCCCAAAATCCACCAACGCCAGAAAAACGGCAAAGATCAGAACGACAATCAACACCACCGAAGTCGCCGCATAGGTTTCCTTCTGAGACGGCCAATGGACCTTCTTTAATTCCTGCCAAGACTCATTAATAAACTCCATCGAGTTGCGGAAGATATCCTGAACCTTCTGTATCCATTCTCCCATGAGGGCGCTGACGCGATGAAATGGCGGGTCAGGCAGGATTCGAACCTGCAACAACCGGATTTGGAGTCCGGCGCTCTATCCAGTTGGAGCTACTGACCCCGGTTATTCTCTACAGCTTCACCTCTCGGTGCAGGGTGTGGGTCCGGCAGAAAGAACAGAATTTTTTAAAGGCTAATTTGTCCGTGGTCGTCTTCCTGTTTTTTGTCGTCGTGTAATTTTTTCTCTTACATTTATCACACGCAAACCCTACAAGCTCCCGCATGGCTTCTCCCTCAATTCAAAGCTACTTGATGATTTTCGTCACGACTCCAGCTCCTACCGTCTTTCCGCCCTCACGTATGGCAAATCGCAGACCTTCTTCCATGGCAATCGGGGTAATCAGAGATACCTCCATGTTGACATTGTCTCCAGGCATGACCATCTCCGTACCTTCAGGTAATTTCACCACGCCCGTCACATCGGTGGTTCGAAAATAGAATTGCGGCCGATATCCGTTAAAGAAAGGTGTATGTCTTCCGCCCTCTTCCTTGGTTAAGACGTAAGCCTTGGCTAGGACTTGCCCTCGTTCGACCTCTTCCCTTTTAGTTCCGCGGAGCAGGACTCCGATATTGTCTCCAGCGCGGCCTTCGTCCAAAAGCTTGCGAAACATCTCGACGCCTGTGGCCACCGTCTTCAGAGTGTCCCTAAACCCTACAATCTCCACTTCTTCGCCTACCTTAATGATTCCTCGCTCGACCCTGCCAGTCACAACTGTGCCACGGCCGCTGATAGTAAAAACGTCTTCGACAGGCATGAGAAAGGGCTTATCAATGGCCCTTGCCGGCTCCTTAATGTAACTATCCACCGCATCCATCAGCTTAAAGATAGCCGGTTCGCCAATATCGGATGTATCCCCCTCCAAAGCCTTCAACGCGCTGCCCACAACTATAGGAGTGGTATCACCGGGAAAGTTATACTTGGAAAGCAGCTCTCGCACCTCTAGCTCGACCAAGTCGAGGATCTCCTTGTCGTCCACCATATCTGCCTTGTTGAGGAATACCACTATCGCCGGAACTCCAACCTGCCGCGCAAGCAAAATGTGCTCGCGGGTCTGAGGCATTGGGCCATCGGCTGCAGAAACCACCAGAATCGCGCCATCCATCTGCGCCGCACCCGTGATCATGTTCTTGACATAGTCTGCATGACCGGGGCAGTCCACGTGAGCGTAGTGCCTAGCGGTCGTTTCATACTCCACGTGGGCGATATTAATGGTCAGACCCCTTTCTCTCTCCTCCGGCGCCTTGTCGATCTGATCATAGGCCATGAACTTCGCAAAGCCCTTTTTCTCCAGGACTTTCGTTATGGCAGCCGTTAGCGTGGTCTTCCCATGATCCACGTGACCGATCGTCCCGATATT
>VBLN01000345.1:0-5630 GCA_005878685.1 Deltaproteobacteria bacterium
AGCCAGAGTTATTTTTCGCCTAGCCACACATTGGCCAAAACAGTAATAAACAAAGCGACCGATGAGATCCCCACAAAGGCTTCCGCCACGTAAAGTATTCTTAACAGAAAATCCGCTGTCTGCAGCAAGTCTGAGTTGGCCCCAAAAGTAAAAAAAGCGCCGGCACTCAGAAGGAGACCATCCGAAAATCCGAACCGTGTTGTGAAGAAAGCTGAAAAAAACGCAAACAAGACTATCATTGTTATAAGAACACGTGGAGGTTTTATGCCGTAACCTGTGCAGAACTCAAGTAGATAACCGCCTATCTTGCTATGGCGGCTGGTTAGGTTGTAGCGCGTAATGCATTGCCTTTCTTTAAAGAAATAATATCTTGATTGGCGATTAACCTGTCCGGCTCGATAAGATTCCTTAATTCCCTTAAATATTTCAGCCAGATCTTTGCTGTTTAGCTTGTCTACGTTTATCCCTTTCGAAGGCTCACTCCTGGGATCATCTACGGTGGTTTGTTCGTCAAATTTACAATCGAAAAACAGAGGTTTGGGTATGAAACAGTTCTTAAACGTTACCTCTTTGAGATCACAATTAGTTATTCTGTCCTCCTCCATAAAATCACAATTTATAAAGCGGACTTTTTCGAGAGTCGATCCATAAAAACCTGTAAAGGCGAAGATGCAATTGACAAACTCGCAGTTGTATATTGTTGCGTAGGCGATGTTTGCACTATAGAAGATAGCCCCTTTAAGCTTCGAGTGATAAAACGAGGCGTAAGAAAAATCTATTGCCTCAAAGTTATCTCCGGCGGGAAAATCGATCCCTTCATTGAAAAGGCTGAATCCTTTTAAATCCCACTGACTTTCCAGGAATCCAAGGTTTCCTTGTTCGAAGTCCCACTGTAAAAAGTCTTCTCCAGCTCCACTTCTGATCATATCCAAAATTGTTTTTTCTAAAATTTGACCTTCGCCAGTATGCCAGCGGTCTTGATATTTAGCACGCTCCTTTGGGCTGTGTCGTGGCAGGAGGTACATGGGCGTGAACATGTTTCTCTCACCAACAATCGAATTCTTCCGAATATATAGTTAGCAAAAAAGTCAATCAATTTTACCTACGGTTTGGCTTAAAACCAAGAAGAAATTTGGCAACTACTCTCGGGTTGGTTTTGAAGACTAGGGACAGGAAGCGAGGGTTATCTTTTTTTCTGCTTGACAGCTGTTCGAGAGTTGTCCTATATACGCTCCACTAACTTCGGCTGGGTCTTTCGATCCCGTCACATCTTTGCTCGCGCACCATCGCCCGGACTGGCTCTCCCCAGGCGAATTTTTCTTGCTTCGATTCCGACGTGAACAAATGTAAGACCCTGCACTGCGCGTCTTCTAAACAGATATATTGGTAATTACACTGGTCAGTATACTCACTGTTAGACGGCGATATGCTATGAATCTGGCAGTCCTGAAAGGCGTCTTGGCATTGCTCGCCACCTCCGCGCTCCTCGCCGGATCGGCGATCCTCTACAAGAGGCATGGAACCGTCGGCTCTGCCCTACGGCTCCTCGGAGTCGCCTGGTTCGTAGTCGTGGCCGTTGCTCATGTTTTCGAAGCGCTCGTAATTCTTCCGGCGTTGGGGTGGGGACAATCCCGCAGCATTGGGCACTACATCGATCTGGGAGCCGCGGTAGTTGGCGTCACGTTGGTGTCCGCAGGTCTTTTGTTCGAGTACGTTCGCCGAGCGCGACAGCCGTGAACACACAGAGGCTGGATTTGAGGTCTGGCCTGAGTATTGACTTACGTATGTGACAGATTAGCCTAAAATCTCACCCTGACATTTTTGCATCAACAATTAAGCCGACATATTGATGTTGCCACGACACGTCCCGATAAATCCTTGCATCGCTGCGGGATTTCGCCACAAGTCCACACTTTTTCCCGGAACTGTTTTTGGTGTATCAGTTGTGTAAAAGCCATTGCGGACGACACCGGGCGGATCCTTTTTCTGTACACGGGCCGCCACCATGTTTATTCAGGATACACTCGATTTAATTTAACGGTTCCTTAATCCGCCATCGCCAATTTGCCATCGAACTCACTCAATTTCTGGTTTATCCGATGGACCAGTTCCTCATAGGAGGACTTGCTGATAACACGACTGAATTGTGCGCGGTAGTTCTCGACCAGGCTAACATCCTCGACTATCAGATCGTAGATCTTCCACCCGCTTTGCAGCCGACGGAGCATGTAGTTGATTTTAATTTCTTCCCCTCTGGGCGTCTGTAGCTTGCTACCGACTTTAGCATAGGACTCGTCTACCCTGTCACCGGGATAAGTGATCTTATTACTATAGGATTCAATTCTACTTACCACTGCCTTCTTGAGAAAATCGGCAAAAAGTTTCACAAACTCTGTCTGCTCTTTGGGGGTTCGGCGGTACCATTCGGTTCCCAAGGAGACCTTGGCCATCTCGTGAAAATCGAAGCGTGGGGAGATCGCACCGCTTACATCGCTTAGAAGTCCGCGTTTTTCGGCTGTGAGCTTTTCTGCAGTCTGGTCATCCAGTATGCCGGTGTCTTTGAGATCATTAGCCTTTTGAAAGGCCCTCAGAGCACTCCTCGTCCTATGGCCGATAACGCCATCTATTGGACCTGGATCTTCTCCTTTGGCCTTCAATGCCTCTTGAAAACTCTTGATCTGCTCCTTGTCCATAGCCTTCTTTTCGGCTTTTTCCTCTTTCTTCGGAACCTCCTTTGTGTTTGCTGCCAGAACCCACGGAGGTACAGCAAGACTCAGGGCCATAGCTCCAACCACTGCGCTTCTAATCCATAATAATCTCATCATGTCACCTCCTTTTTTTTAATTTTGTCTTAGCCACAGTAAAATCTTGCCGCCTTGAAACGGCACGACGACCATAAACGACCTTGAGGTGCAAAGTAGCGGAACGCGAGTCCTCCTGGGCGATTGGTTTAGGCTGTCGCTATCATGGCTGGTCCAGCTTCGGGCTCACGCTTGCTTGTTGTTGCCCGACTGATCGGTTGGTTGGTGTCATTCTTGCGCGCCTGCTTTTGATAAGTCAAGAGGGTTTTAGGGTCAGACTTCTATGTCTCGACTTTCTTGATCAATTAGTCCTAGCTGAAGGTCAGTCTTTCCATTCTAGACAAATCTTGGCAGAGCGACGCCAAAAGGCCGTGCTCGTGTTCGTGAAACGTGATCCAATAAAGAATTCGGCCACTCCCTCTTTGGTAAGACTAGTGCCGCTGAATCCGTGATTCACGCCACACGTTTCCGCAGGAGACTTTTCTCTTCACGCCCTCTGATAGGAAACGATTACGCTGCTCGTCTTGGAACGAGCGCTACCACGACGTCGGCATCGAGAACTGCCGCGATCCGGCGCAGGAGGGGGAGCGAATGGCGCTTGTAGCCAGCCTGCTCGATTGCGGACACGGCTTGCTGGCTACAGCCCACCTTTTTAGCCAGATCCTTTTGCGACCATCCCTTCGCTTCTCTCAGGCGGCGGATTTGAAACGCGACCTCTGCTTCAGTTCTTCTCTTACCGAAAGCCGCCGTAAAGGCGGGATTCCGTCTCAACCGGCTCATCTGTTTCTGAAAGTCATCCATAGGCCTAAAAGGTCTCAACAGGGGATCTTTCGCTGGCTTCCCGAAAGCTGTCCTCCTACCTGATCCCTTAGCCACAGCCGTCCTTAGTCATTCAGCCAGAGAGCGTTGTTCTTTACTTCCTCCCCTGTGTGCCGGCCTAAGAAACGAAGGGCTCTTCGAAGCAGATCTCTTAGTGGGACCTGATCGGAAAGCAAGATGCCGAAGTGCTCCTTGCCTTCTTCATGGTATTTTGTGTCCAGTAGTCTGTAATCTCGGATGTTGTGGGTCAGGATTGTCCGCTGTCGGCTAACGGCGTAAGCAAGTTGGTCCGGATCACTTTTCCCCGCTCGGCCTACCTCCAGGACGTGGATCACATCGTACCCTCGCTGCCTGAGAATTTCGCCTAGCACTAGGCGCACATCCTCATCCAGCAGGAGGGCGATCTTCGCCATCAGCCTGCTTTCTCTGGTCTCAGCTTCTCCTCAGAGTTTTCTTGGATTTCTCGGTCTATGGTCTCTTTGTGATCGTAATAGTAGGAGAGCGCGTCATAGACCTGTGCGAGCGTCAGGTGGGAGAACTCTCTAACCATCTCCTCAGGGGAGATTCCCTGGCGCAGGACGTAATTCACTATCGAGCGGACGGGAAACTTTGTTCCCTTAATGACAGGACTGCCGCCACAGTAGTCTTTGTGGGAGACGATATACGGGTGGTCCATTTTATCAGCAAGTTTTGCCATGACTAGCCTCCCTCAAAAGGGTGGGTGAGCGGTTTCTGAGGAGATTACCAAAAATAGTAAGAGAGAGGACGGTCGATGTCAAATAGCTCGATGATGGCTGTTGCCTGCCGGGATTGATTAAAGATATTCTCAGGGTGCGCAGCAGTAGCGAGGGAAGTCATCGTAGACGACAAGCGAAAGGAGAAACTTGCATGGCGAAAGCACGATCGGTCATCGGCGCCCGCGTGGCTCGGGTCGAAGGCGCCGAGAAGGTAAGCGGCCAGGCATTGTACGCCGCCGACATTCTCATGCCTGACGCTTTGTGGGGAAAAATTCTTCGCAGTCCTTATCCCCACGCCCGCATCGTCAATATCGACACCTCGAAGGCGCGTAGGGTCGAGGGCGTGCGAGCCGTGGTCACAGGGAAAGAGGAGCCCGGCCATTATCAAGGCAAGAGTATCCGGGACATCCCGGCTCTTTGCTGGGACAAGGTGCGCTTTGTCGGTGACCGCGTCGCAGCCGTCGCCGCCGAAACCCTGGAAGCGGCGGAAGAGGCGCTCGGCCTTATCGAAGTCGAATACGAGGAACTCCCGGCGGTGTTCGATCCGTTAAAATTGCACGACGACCCGTCCGCCTACGACGGCGCGCCGCAGGACATCATGGTCAAAGATATTCCCAACGTCGTCAACCGTCTTACCTGGAAAAAAGGCGACGTCGACCAGGGATTTCGTGAGGCCGACCTCGTTGTCGAGCACACTTTCCGCGTTCCGATGCGCCATCAGGGCTACCTCGAACCGCAGGCCTTCCTCGTGGCGATCGAAGAGGACGGAAAGATTTTGACGTGGTCATCCACCAAGGGCCCGTTCGGCACCCGCGGGCAGCTCGCCAAAGCGATCGGGATAAGCCCGGCCCAGATTCGCGTGCATGCGGTCAACGTCGGTGGAGACTTCGGCGGCAAGAGCGGCGCCGGCGATCTGCCGATCGCCTATTTCCTCGCCCGGCAGGCGAAGCGGCCGGTCAGAATCGTCGCGACCAATTCCGACGAGCTGACCTTCGCCAATCCGGATCACGTTTCGATCATTACCGTGCGCACCGGAGTCAAACGCGACGGAAGGCTCGTGGCCCGTTACGTGCGGGCGATTCACGGCAGCGGCGCCTATGCGGGAATGAAGCCCGGACAGGCGAGCATCGGCGGCGCGGGCACGGCCGGGCCCTATCGCATCGACCATGCCTATATGGAAGCTCTCCAGGTCTATACCAACACGGTCCCGTGCGGATTCTGGCGGGCGCCCGGCGCGCTCCAGGCGATGTTCGCCGTGGAGTCGCACATGGAT
>VBLN01000345.1:5660-6165 GCA_005878685.1 Deltaproteobacteria bacterium
GAACCTGATCGGCGAAGGCGAGGAGAACGCCTTGGGCAGAAAGCTGACCGGAGTCAAGGCGCGCGAAACGCTTCAGGCGGCGCTAGACGCGGCCGGCTGGAAAAAGCCCAAACCGGGTCCCAACTACGGCCGCGGCATCGCCATGTACGAGCGCGCGACCGGCGCCGGCAAAGGGTGGATTGTTGTCACCGCCGAACTCGACGGAAGCTTCACGGTTTTCACGGTGAGCGGCGACCAGGGAACGGGGCTGCGCACGGTCTTGTGCCAGACCGTCGCCTCGGAGATGAGCGTGCCGGTCGATCGGGTGCGCTGCCGGGTCGGCAATACGACCGAGGTTCCTTATAGCGTCGATATCGGCTTCGGCGGCAGCCGCTCGACCAATATCGGCGGCCACGTAGTGATCAAAGCCTGCGGCGAGCTGAGAACGAAACTGCTGGCGCAGGGCGCGGGGATGCTCCAGTGCGAGGAGGCGGAGGTCGTCTATCGGGCGGGCCGGTTCTCACAG
>VBLN01000341.1 GCA_005878685.1 Deltaproteobacteria bacterium
ATTCACGAGGGCGGCGACGTTTGCCCTGTTGGTTCTCGTGATAGTGCCGTGCCCGGCCGCTGCGGCTCCGGTCTCGGTAAGCTTCACCGAAGGCGTCACCCACGGTTTTCTTGTGCTTCGCACGGTCAATGGCTCCCTCGTTGCGCAGGGCGATCTACTCCAAGTCAGCCGGGGCGGGGGCGAGGTCGAGAGCCGCATGGTGTTCCGCTTCAAGGACGGGTCGGTGTTCAACGAGACGGTAGTGTTTACTCAGCAGCGCGTCTTTACCATGCAGAGCTACCGCCTAGTGCAGCGGGGACCCGCATTCACGGAGGACACCGAGATCGCCCTGGAACGAGCCTCCGGGAAGTATCGGGTGAAAACCGCGGCCCGCAAAGACGGGCGAGAGAACGTGCTCGATGGCACCCTCGAACTCCCGCCAGACGTCTATAATGGCATGGTCGTTACCGTCGCCAAGAACCTCCCCAAAGGGGCAAGGGAGACCGTCCACGTCGTGGCTTTCACGCCCGCACCCCGGCTCATTCAGTTGGAGCTGGCACCGGCGGGGGAGCACAAAGTGCTGGTTGGCGAGCTCGCAAAAACCGCAACCCACTACGTGTTCAAGCCGAAGCTCGGAAGTTGGCTCAAGCTCTTCGCCAAGCTGCTGGGGCGCATGCCGCCGGACTATCACGCCTGGATCATCGGCGATGACGTTCCCGCGTTCGCGAGATTCGAGGGACCGCTTTACCTAGGGGGGCCGGTCTGGCGGATTGAGCAGATAGCCCCCCGTTGGCCCAACTAGCCAGACCGACCTCGGGCCAGGATTGGGAAGTCTTGATTCCTGAATTACGTTGCCAATCGGAATTCCGGCCTGAGTATTGAAGCTTCTTAGAAAAATATGGCCACTAAACGCTGGCCAGTAGAGCCCGCTGGATGAGCGACTTCGCCAGAGCGACCTTGTAAATATTATCTTTCATCGGCCTTGCGCCTTCGAGCGCGATCTCCCCCGCCTTCTGGGCGGTGTTTTCGTCCACTTTTTTCCCACGCAGGAACTGTTCGGCCTTGGGAACGCGCCAAGGAGTCGGTGCTACGCCGCCCAAGACGACGCGTCCCTCTCGAACAGCGCCTCCCTGAGTCTGGAGGACAGTGGACACGCTCACAATGGCGTGGTCCCAGGCAAGCCGCTCGCGGACCTTATGGTAGAAGCCTTTGGTTCCTGCCTTTGGATGAGGAACCTGAATCTCAGTGACGATCTCTCCTGGCCCAAGAATATTTTCCCTTGTGTGATTAACCTGAGGCAGGACGAAGAACTTCTCCAACGGAATGACCTTTTCGCCTGCCGGGCCAGCGATCTTCAGTTGAGCGCCCACGGCAACAAGCGGCGGCGCCATGTCGGACGGGTGAACAATGTAGCTCGGCCCGCCGCCGAATATCGCATGGTAACGGTTATCACCCGCAACGGCGTAGCAGATCTCCCCGCCTTTGCGCAGGCAGGTGAAGTTGGCCGAGCGGAAATACCAACAAAAAGGGCGCTGGCAGATATTTCCGCCAATGGTCCCGGCGTTGCGGATCTGCGGCGAGGCGGCTTCACCCGCAGCTTGGGACAGGAAGAGCAGCTTCTCCTGCACTCCCTTGTGTTCTTCTATTTCCGTCAGCGTTGTTAGAGCGCCGATGCGAAAAGCGCTTCGTTCCTCTTTAATGTATGACAGTCCTGGAATGGTCTTTAGGTTGATAAGGTAATCGGGCGTAGCGACTCGATCCTTCATGAGCTGCAAGAGTTCGCTGCCGCCGCCGACGACCGCCGCGCTTTTCTTCTCATTGTGAAACCGCTGTAACAGCCCGACCGCTTCCTTTACGCTCTTGACGTCGATATTTTCAAAACTTTTCATGGCGGTTCCCTCCTCAGTTAGACCTGGACCGCACGCAGAATCTTGTCCGGTGTGATCGGCAGCTCCTTAAATCGCTTTCCCGTGGCGTTGAAGATCGCGTTAGCCACCGTCGCCACCGCAGGCGTGATCGGCGGCTCCCCGACCACTTTGCCGCCAAAAGGACCGTAAGGATCATAGGGTTCAATGAAAATTACTTCGACCTCCGGCACCTCCAGGTGCGTGGGGACTTTCGCGTCGCGATAATTCGGATTGATGGGGGTTGCTGTTGGGCGATCGATCAAAAGTTCCTCCGTGAGTGCCATGCCGATTCCTTGCGTGACACCTCCTTTGATCTGGCTCTCCGCGGTCAGCCGATTCAAAATGGTGCCGCTGTCGTGGGCCGCCACGTACCTCGTAACCTTCACGTAGCCGGTCCACGTGTCCACTTCCACCTCGGCAAAATGGGCAGCAAAACTCTTCCCCTCGGCGTCTTTGAATGCCGGGTTGGTGGTTGCGCGGCCGATAATCTCAGAGCCGATCCTGCTTAAGGCCTTGCTTAAGGGCAGCTTCTGGGAGGAGTCGGACTTGACGAAGACATTAGCCTCTTTCAGATCCAGTTCCTCCGGCTGGGCCTTCAGCTGCGGCGCGGCGACGTTAAAGATCTGCTTCCGCACGTCCTCCGCCGCCGCGATCACGGCGGGCCCCGTGAACGCCGTGTTGCGGCTGCCAGACTCGCCGATGCAAAAAGGTGTCACGTCGGTGTCGCCGTTCGTGAGTTGAATCTGATTCAGGGGAATTCCCAGTGCCTCCGCGGCGATGATCGCCATCGTGCTCTTCGCTCCGGTGCCGATGTCGGTGCAGCCGA
>VBLN01000342.1 GCA_005878685.1 Deltaproteobacteria bacterium
GCCTGGTGCCCGATAAGGACGTGATCTTCATTTCCGTCGCGGAAAGTCAGCAGGGACGCTTGAACGCGCTCACGCGCGGCATGGTCTCGGCAACCGTGTTGACCCCGCCCTTCGACGGCATCGCGAAGCAGATGGGCATGCGCGAGCTGGCGGATCTGCGCAAGCTCGACGTCGAATATGCGGGAACGGCGATTGCGGGGATGGGCCCCTATATCAAGAGCCATCCGGCAATCGTCGAGAATCTTCTCAAAGGCTACATCGAAACGCTTCATTTCTTCCGCACACAGCGAGAAAAAACCGTCAACTCCATTATGAACTACCTCAAGATCAAAGACCGCGCCCGGGCCGAGGAAGGGTACGACTATTACGTCGAGCTGATGCCGCCCATGCCTTACGCGAGCGTCGCAGGTGTGCGCAGCGTGCTGGAGCTGCTCGCGCACCAGCAGCCGAAGGCGGCGACTGCGAACCCGATCGATTTTTACGACATGAGTTTTGTCAAAAAGATCGACGAGAGCGGATTCCTCAAGGCTATCAGTGCGAGGAAATAACTAGGCGGAAGGCGAGAGGCACCAGGCACTAGTAAGAGGAACGGAGAATGTCGATGAGTAAAAGATCTGCCGGAATAGTTTTCGCCGTCATCGTTTTCACAGGAGCGTCCCTTTCATGCATCGAGCTCGGACACGCGCAGGACAAGCCGCTCAAGAAGATCCGCTGGGGCGTGACCGCGCTGTCCGCATCCAACTGGATTCCCTGGCTCGCCAAGGAAGCGAAGATTTACGAGAAAAATGGACTTGACGTTGAATTGATCTTGGTCCGGGGGTCAGGCCAGACATCGGCCGCGATCATCGGCGGAAGCATTTTCGCCGCGCCTGTGACTATTGCGACAGTGATGCTTGCGAATCTGGGCGGGGCCGATATGGTCACCGTTGCGCACACCGTACCTGGAGTACAAACCAAATTGCTGGTTCGGCCGGAGATTAAGAGACCCGAAGATCTCAAGGGCAAGAAAATCGGTGTCTCCAGCTTCGGCTCTCTCGGCGACTTTCTCGAGCGCTACATAATGCGAAAGTATGGATTGGAGCCGGGCCGAGATGTCATTATGATGTCGGTCGGAGGGCCTCCAGAGGTTCTTCAGGCGCTGGTTACTGGAGCCATCGATGCTGGGGATCTTTCCTATCCAGCGAATGTCACCGCGGAAAAAAAAGGCTTCAAGGTGCTCTGGGACGCGAGACAAGAGGTGGTATATCCTTCTATGTCCGTGGTCACGCGCCGGAAGTCCATCCAGGAGGATCGGGATACGGTGATGCGGCTGGTGAAATCTCACGTGGAGGGAATCGCCTATTTGAAAACGCACAAAGACTACAGCCTGAAAGTGTTGAGCAAGTACCTTAGGACGAATGACCGAGAAATTCTTGAGGGCTCCTATGAGATTTTCACAAAGGATTTCATTTCGGTTCCCTATCCTATCATGCAAGGTCTACAGCCCACTTACGATTACGTGGCGCTCAGCAGGCCGGAAATCCGCAGCCATAAGCCCGAAGAGTTCATGGACCCGAGCTTCATAGCCGAACTCGACAAGAGCGGCTTCATCAAGCGGCTTTACGAGGGTTCGCGTTAAACGAGAGTTCCGGGATTGAAGGGTTAGCGAGATGGCGGACCACAAGGTTGCCTTTAAGACAACGTCACACAATCATTGTGGAGTGTCCGGCCGACGCTGGTAACGGACCGAGGCATTGACTACCACCAACAGTACGGCGACCAGCGGCAATAGCGTCGCCAGTGGGGATGATCGAGCCTGCAGAACTCCGCCGACCAGCGCTCCCAGGCCATAGAAAAAAAACACACCAGCCAGAAGACCCACACGCAGCTCCCACTGCGCGGCAGACGATCTCTCAACGCCACTGTGCCGGGCCGATGCGATCACCGCCGCGTGCGCCGTGGCCGAGCGGATCCAGCTGACCAAGTCAATCATAAGACTCGTCAGCGTCCCAGTGATGTAGGTGGTCGCGATTCCCGGGACACCTAGACGGCGTACGGCGGCGGCTTGGATCCCCATTGCAAGCGCTAACAGTACAATCAGGACGTGCACGATACCAGCGCTGCGGCCCGTGCCAGCAAGCTGCCAGATCAGAGCGAAAATGGCGAAGACGACTGTTTCGAGGGCAAGCGCGGCTGTAACAACTGGCGGCCACTCTCCTGGTTCTTCGTCTCGCTCAACGATAACTGCTCCCACCGCGACGCCGGCGCTGAACGCTAACAAGGCGAGGACCGATCGGAGCGCTGCCAGAATATGTCCCTGTCCGAGGGCTAGACCCAACAGCACCGTATTTCCGGTCATCATCGCAGGGAAGACATGGTCGAGTCCTAAATAACTAATGGCGTCTACGTTGCCCGCCGCCCACGTGAGTATGAGGAGCATGCCATCCCGTCCCAAAATCGGGAAAGAAAGCAGACGATCCCTAAGCATTTCGCCCGCTAGCTCTCATTGTTGTCGCCTGCAGCAAAAGTTTGGCGGCCGTTCCCCTATCGGGGTCACCTTCTTTCAGTAAAGAGCGAGTTCCGCTTCGCCTCTTCGATGATTCGCTCCGCATCCTCGGGCAAAAGGAATCTTTCTTCCACCATAGCTCTCGCCGCGTGACTGACCTTTTGCACATAGTCCGCGTGATCCCTGTATCTCTCTTCGATCGATAACCTTGGGTCG
>VBLN01000339.1 GCA_005878685.1 Deltaproteobacteria bacterium
ATCCAACCCGTTTTTACGGAAGAAGTCTTTTTCGTACGCGACCCAGGCAGGGACCTGGTTGCCTGAAAGACTGCTATAGGCGATCCTGACTTTTTCTAGCGGCTGAGATTTTTCCCCGGCATGGGCAACGCCAGGGTAAAGGGTTGCTAGCGTACAAAGGAGGGATATCGCCTGAAGGACAGTTAGATGTCGTTTCGGCCATCGACAATCCATTGCTGCCTCCTTCCTGCCGCGCCCTGAAAGCGCAATCCGGCTACGCGCGCTTGAGCCGCACCATGGCGGCCTTTAAGCTCGCCCGCATCCGGTCCAGAGAACGAGCGAGCTCTCCAATCTCGTCATTCGATTCTATGCCGACAGGCGTTTCTAAGTCGCCCATGCTGACCTTGTCTGCCATCTCTTTTAACCGAAGGACGGGGCGAATAATTCCTTGCGCGACAGCAATAGAAAAAACCAAACTGGCCACCAGGGCAACGGCAATGAGGCCGATGAGCGGCAGAAGTGCGCGTTGGATTGCTTCTTCTACGACATCAGCCCAGATGCCCACATAGACTGCTCCCACTCGGCCTTCGAGGATCGGAGCATGGGTTTCGTATACTTTTCTTCCACGGAAGACGAATTCTCTCCGGTCGGCCTGTTGCTGACCATTGCGAGTCAGTGATTCACGGAATTCCGGAGGGACGGCTCCCAAGTTTTGGGCCATAACAGCCCCTTTTCCATCCTTAATAAAGATGTAGGCTATCCCTTTGAGCAATGAATACTTTGTAACCAGGGCGTGCAAATCAAGAACATTTCCCCTTAGGATGTGTGTTGCAGCCGAGTCCCCTAGGTTAGTGGCGATCTCCGAAGCCCGCTGGTCCAGCTCGGCGCGAAGCACCCGACCCATTTGATAGTTCACGACCGCAAGAACGAGAAGGCCAAACAGTACGACGCCGCTGACTAAGCCTCCGATGATTTTTCCCTTTAAACCGATGCGCCGCCAACCCGCTCTTAGCGGCTTTGTGAGGTTTTGACTTTTAGATAAGGTTTGTTCCTGTATCATTTTTTGTCCTGGCCCCCGTTAATCGCGTGGATCTCTGCGCGCATGAGCCGCTGGAAGCGGCTCTTCAACGCCTCAGCCGATATCTCACGGCTCGTTTCATCCACGAGCTGCCCAAGACGCTGCTTCGGAAAGGCCTCGATGGATTCACCCATAGCAGCAACCTGATCGGGTACGATCAAGGACGCCATCGGCCCTATAGCTTCAGTCAGCGCATAGATCATACGATCAAAAAATCGAGACGGTACATTACCCGATCCTGATTCGGCTGCCGTTGACGCGTCACTCTCCGGCAGATAATGAAAAGGTTTATCGGTGCTCTTCGGGCCGTTGCCCGTTGCAGGCTCGCTGCGCGGCTCTGCCTGTGCGAAGGGTGGCTTGGCGTTGGATTTAGCCTCCCGCTCCACATCCGCTTGGTCAACGGAGTCGGGTTTGCTCTTTTTTGGCCTCCGAGGCGAAGTCTCCTTCGGCTTTGTAACGACTGGCTCTCGTACGCTATTCGATCTTTGCGGAAAATGAAAAGGCTTGTCTGTGCTCTTCGGCTCATCGCTCTTCGGAGACTGACTGTCCGGCCCTACCTTCGCGAAAAAGTGCTTGATATTGGCTTTAGCCTGCCGCTCCACATCCGCATCCATGGAATGAAATTTGCTCTCTTTTGGTTGCTCGGGCGATGTTTCCTTTGGCTTTGTGTAAACTGGTTCCCCTACCGCGATGGGGCTCTTTCGCGCGAGGTTACTAAGCATTGGATTTAACTTGCCGCTCCACACCCACGGCACGCCGCTCAGTTGCAGATTCTGAGCGATCTCTCCAATCATTGCCACCTCGACGCTTTTCTTACGTAACGTGTAAGCGGCCAGCAGCCCATTGTCACAGAGGATGTTAATGAGACGCGGGATGCCGGTGGAATAGGTATGCACCGCCTCTATGGCCAGATCGGTAAACAGCGAGCTCTTGCCACCCACGATCTCGAGGCGCTTGGCAATGTATTCCTTGCACTCGGCCAAACTCAGCGGACTCAGATGATGACGCAAGACCACCCGCTGTTTCAGCTGGCGTAGCTCAGGTGTATTGAGACGAGCTCCCAACTCGGGCTGGCCCACGAGAAGGATCTGGAGCAGCTTATCTTGCGCAGTTTCAAAGTTGGACAGAAGCCTCACGCTCTCCAATACCTCTGCAGACAAATTCTGGGCTTCATCGATGATCAGGGCAACGTTGTCTCCATTTCGATAAGACTCCAGAAGGAATCGGCTTAGCAGGGTAAGGTAGTCGTGAATCTCCTTTTGGTTCTCGGCGGGATGGATTAGAGCAAATTCTTGACATACGGAGCGCAAGAGGTCCGTTGGGCTGGCAATGAGGTTAAAGATGAAAGCGCTGTGGGCATGGCCGTCATTGAGCTCTTGTAAGAGGCAATGGATCACGGTGGTCTTGCCGGTGCCAACCTCTCCTGTCAGCAGCACAAAGCCTCTGCGGGCCTTAATCCCATAGACGAGCCGCTCCAATGCCTCTTTGTGGCTTGCGCTCACGTAGAAGAAACTCGGATCCGGCGTGACGTTGAAAGGCTCCCGAGTCAAACCGAAATATTCGCAATAAGTAGGGAGCATACAGATTAGAAGCCAGCCAATGAGGAACCAATAAGACGAATCAAAACCAACCCCGGGACCTAAACGCCGACAGAAGACAGAACTAGCATCCTTGCGCGTTCTCGTTCTAGAACAGTTCCGGGGGCCGCGTCAATAGGCGTGTGAATTGAGATTAACGGCTAGTCCTTTACCGACGTTGTTCACAAGACGCACGTTAAGAAGAGCAAAGACTATCTTTTCCGCTCGCTGATGCGGCTGATACGTTGCACAATGCCGGCTATCATCTTGCGAGGGACCCATCCTTCTCCGGCGTTTACCAACCGGATGGCTTTCGGAAGAAGGGCGGAGAGCCTATTGTCTTCAAGGTAGCCTACGGCCCCGTAAGATAGTGCTTCCAAAATGCGCGCCTGGGGAGCGCGCCCACTTAGTAGAAGGACCTTGGTGCGTGGACTGTTTCGGCGCAGTGTCGGGAGCAGACGTACGGCTTCTCTTGGCGGCAAACTCAAATCGAGAAGCAGGATGCGCGGTTTGCGCTTTCCGATAAAAGCAAAACCCTCCAGTCCACTTTGCGACGCTCCTACGACTCGGACTCCTTTCTGGTGGCGAAGGAGGTCCACGCAGGCAGCGCGGCGCTCCTTCCGATGGTCCAGAATAAAAACGGTGATAGCCAAGGTTGATGCTTTTAGCGCGCTTCTTAAAGACAAGCAAGTTTATTTTGTGAATCTGCTTCTCGAATCGGTGCTAATTGTTGCTAACTTTTCGAATTTCGTTTCGGTCGACTTACTGTCTATAGTCCCGTTTCCCAGCAGCTTTTCAATTCCCGTGGTCAATTGGATCAACGTCTAAGCTACAGGTTGGCTGAATGTTTGGCCCTTCGTAATAACGAAAAGTGCCAACTGGAGCCGATGAGAAATACCGAGCTTACGGAAGATGGCAGTTAGGTGAGCCTTAACAGTGCTCTCGGCAATCTTAAGTTGGCTCGCAATCTCTTTGTTGCTTGCCCCGCTGCTAACAATGAGATGAGCGATCTCAAGCTCGCGGAGAGTCAGCGAGTCGAAACTGTGTGCCTTGCCGGAAAGGTCTTTTGGCTGTCGTTCCGTAAGTAGAGTAAGTTCGTCGATTAAATGGGGCACGAACTTGCGACCCACCCAGACCTCGCCTGCTTGGACCTTCTCTACGGCTTTCTTTAAGAGGAAAGGCTTAATGTCTCTGTTGCAGTAGCCCCTAACCCCGATTTTGAGTGCGGAGATTCCTTCCCTACTATTAGGGGTCTCCGTTAGGAGAATGATCTTGGTAAGGCCACTTAATCTATGGATGGCGGCTAAATTTTCGAGTCTTCCCAGCTTTGGCAGGGTTACATCGAGAAGAAGAAGGGAGGGTTTAAGTTTCTCGACATTGTGTTCCAGCGCAACCCGTTCGGCCACCTCATGAATGACAAAACTACCCTGCAAACATTGGCCCCATCGTCTCCGTAGCGATACAGACGGACTTGCGATCAGAATAGAGGCTAGCCGTTTATCACGTCGAGGCATAACGTTAACGAGAATCAAGCGAGGAGGATGCAGGGTTGCCGCGTCATCGCTGCTCGTGCACAGGGACTCAATTCCTCCGGCATTGGCTCCCGGTTTCAGCCCACTTCAAGCTGCCGCCGAACTTAGATTGGGCCGGCAAACATGGCAATATTGTTCTTATTTCACGGCTACCGTAAGGTGTCAACCCGGTTTCTCGGAAAAGAGTTTATGGTGCCGCCCAGCTGAAAGGTGGGCTATCAAAACCTGATTCAAAAGGCTAGGGAGTAGGATTCCATATTCCTTTTGGTTCCAACAGTAAGAACGGCAATCTAAATAGGTACTAGTACTTAATTATGAGGTACTAGTACTTAATTATAATTGACAAGCACCTTGGCACTGATATAC
>VBLN01000353.1:0-1353 GCA_005878685.1 Deltaproteobacteria bacterium
AAACAGACGCTCGGCGGCAAACCAACTGCATCCTGATTCTCATACGAAGCTGGAACCACGAACCTAAAGAATGGGATCTATGCAGGTAAAAATGATTTATGAGAAGGATGCATTGGTTTTTGTCGACCCTGCAGACAGTCAACTCCTGGAGATCCAGTTCAAGAAAAACACACGGGAGGGAGAAGAAAGACTCATGCTGGCGGTGCTAGAAGATGCTATTGAATACTTCCAGGAGTGTGTCCTCGCACAGGATAAGAAGAGCAAGGAGCTATTCCAGGAGGCGGAAGAGTGGATTCTGAACAAAGATAGCGATTGGATTTTTTCTTTTGAGTATATCTGTGAGGTTCTACAGCTAAACCCCGACTATATACGTCAGGGGTTGCTGCGCTGGAAGGCGGCAAAGCGCAAGGGTTGTCCTAAAGACAAGAACTATTTCCCCGCCGCTAGGAAGAAGACTAATGAATCCAAGTGATGGCGCTGGATACAACTTGAAGAAACGCATCCTCGTGGTTGAAGATCACCCGGATCTCTTAGAAATATTTCAGGTTGGTTTGGTGTCTCTAGGGTGCAACGTTAAAGTGGCAAAGAGCGGCGTAGAGGCTATTGAGGCTTCCTTAGAGCTTCCTGATCTCATCATTATCGATATCGCCCTACCTAAGATGAATGGGTTAGAAGCGGCCTCCAGAATTCGGCAGAATTCGAAGACCACGGATATCCCGATCTTGGCAGCGACCGCCTGGGTGATGCCAGAAAACAGGGGACAATGTCTAGCGAGTGGCTGTGACGACTATATCGCCAAGCCATTTACGATGAGGGAGCTAGAGACGGCAGTTAAAAGACTATTGAAAGAGTAGCCGCTCCATCCGTTATGCAGAAAGATGCGCCGTCGAGCCAGTTGACGCTCAGACGCTTAACTGAACTCAGCTTGGAGCTTACTTTACGGAGCCTGGATGCTTTGGGCTTCAAAGCGGAGAATTGGTATATCAGTATTCGCCTTGTCGCTTGATTCTCTCAAGCTCTTCTCTCTGCCGCCTCAACTCAGCGTTTTGCCGGTCAATCTCTTCTTGCTGTCGTTGCTGCGTCTGCCCCTGACCCTGGAGTTGGTCTCCAATAAGGGCACCTCCTCCCGCTCCGAGCGCACCACCTATCAGCGCCCCCGCAGCCGGATGGTGAACGGCACTACCGATAATACCCCCCGCAGCAGCTCCTCCAAGAGCTCCAATTCCAGCCCCTTTTTCACGGTTGGTTAAAGGGGTGGAGCAGCCCAGAAATGCCATTACAAGCGGCAGAACTATAAAAGTAGTGAGTGCGTGTTTCATAGGCCCTTCTTTTCCTTTGAATGTACTCCGTGGA
>VBLN01000353.1:1378-4139 GCA_005878685.1 Deltaproteobacteria bacterium
CTACGGACAACCACGCTGGGAGCGGTTTCAATGATTACTGTGTTCCCCACAAAGTGACGACGCGGCAAGATGATAACCTCGCGGGCGAACGGACTGACACGAACAAAGCGGGCAGGACGTGGACTTATGATTACGACAGAGGGCGAAATAAATTGGCGCGGGGCAGCCCTAACCGCAACACTCCTAGAGGTAAATCCAACTCTTGCAGAATGACCACCGGCTACAGCGTGGGGAGCATGGACCAGTATAATAACGAGAAACGCAAAGAGAGAAGGAACGCACTTCTTCATTGTCCTCCCTCCTGAGTCAAGACGTTAATCCCAAGCGCAAGGGCTGTCAATAACCAACAGGCTCAAACTGTGCTGGCCTTTTCTGGAAATAGGATGCAGCGAATGTTTTCATTCGCAATTTTCCCGTTTGGGTTAATATAACAAACCCATGTGCGTCGCGTAGGTACGGGACGAAGCTTCCATTTATTGACCTTAGCCTGGACGCCTTCAACTTTAACCGAAATCTTTCCCGCCTCTTCCCCGCCAACGATTTTAACCTGCTGGGGGACGCAATCTTGCTCAGCACAACATCTGTTCCACGTAGGATGCGCTTCAAGCTCTGGTTCTCCAACGCTGTGTGATGACCAAGAGGACGAGACGTAAAGAACCATCAGGATGAAAATTAAAAGGCTAAAACGGAGCAAGTATCGCATTGCCAGAGTACTTCTTGTCTCCACTTAGAGGACGCGACCCAGTTCATGATGTTGTAAAGGCCGTAGACCCCAGAGTCGACCGGCGGTTCGAGTTTATCGATTCCACATTGGGGTTTACTTCGGACCGCTCAAGCTAGGAAGATTGCCTGAAAAACACATGCGAATCGAGGATGCATTTGGTAGACTGAAACGGAAAAATATGTAACCCATGTCCCCAGACTTTTTTGTTACTATGTCTCCGACCGGTCACGAGATAAAAGTTTCAGACCTGTTCATAGACTCAGCCGAGGCAAAAGGTTCCGTTCTATGATCTTGGACCACTTGTATTCCTGAGCCGTCCTGCGCCCCGCGCGCCTTAACGCTCGCTCACGAAAAGGAGCTCCTTTCAGCACACGGAACAGGTTAACGAAGTCCTGCGGGTCGTCTGTCTCCGACACTAAAGCATTGTAGCCCGGAACAGTGTAGTCCTCGCCTGTGTTCCCGACACAGGCCACACCACCAACCGCCATCGTCTCCAGCCCCACAAGACCGAAGGGCTCGTGCTTGCTATTGGCCAACACTGCGTCGGACCCATGGAACAAGAGTCCACGAACAGTCGGTTGCAGAGGGGACAAGAGACTGATCACGTCAATGTCCCTGAGTCCTTCTAGGCCTTCAAGGAAGTCGCGCACACTCGGGGACGCCAGAGCCCTTTCAGTGACCCGCAGCCCCTGTGCGGCAGCTCTATTCAAGACATCCTTGCCGTAGCCTTCTGCTCCCCCGCGGGCTATGAGGAGTGGCCGCCAGGTGTGCGCTTTCATGGTCCGAACTGTCTCAATGCTCTGCAGCCAGCGCTTGGCCGGATCCCAGCGGGCGACTTTTGTAATCACGGTTCTTCCGGCCAGCCGGTCACGAAACGCCTTTACCGCCTCTTCTTCAGGAAGAAGATAAGCCTCCTTAGGTAACCCGTTGGAAATAACGATTGCGTCAATATCGAAGCTCTGCAAGAGCGCTTTCATATATCGGCTCACTGTAGTAACGATCGCAGCCCGCTTTAAGCGCTCCCAGTAAATCCGGTTGAAACCAAAGGTGTTATTGACATTCCAGAGCATGGTGACCCGGTGGCGGAATCCATTTGTCTGCAACAGCCAATCAAGGTGCAGTACAGCGTCTACGGTATGCCACTCCTCAGCCATGATAAGAGCTGAACCCGTTCGCTGCAGGTGGGGCAATAGCACCTGGTGTGATAGGAACGGCGGCAGGGAGGCAGCGTAATCCGCTCGCTTCCCTTCCTCGCCGTCATAGACGCCTTGAGAATGATAGCGGCTTATCCACTGGCACCATCGATGAAGCCGGAGACCCTCACGCTCTTCATAGCCCTGGAGGTCGGGGTCTCCGACAAACCATAGGTGGGTTTCAAATCCGGCTTCGGCCAGAGCGCTGCTTAAGCCAGAAATGCGACTGGCTAGACCGCCGGCCTGCGCATATGGATCAGGGCCTTCAAAGGAAAGGATATGACATTGAACGGGACGACCTTTCATCGCCGAAGACCTCTTTCAAATCCAGCGAGCTTTTATTCGTCTGAAAGTTGGAGGGCACATTCGGGAAACGCGACCCACGGGCTAGGAGTTAAATCCTGGGTTAGCCAAGCGTCACTCTCTCCGTGGGACTTTCATTACAAGCAAAAAAGCCAGCACAGCTCCGGGAAAGCTCCCGAAGCGGCTAGCTTTCAAACCTTCATTTTGCTCACCCCCTTTGAGCCTCACATTACATTGAAGCCTATGACAGGATGGGGGAGGCTCAGCGCGTATTTATCGCCAATATCACTAGGCTAAAGGGACTGTCAACAATTATCTTGTCCTAAAGCGCGGTTGCCTTTTTCCCCCTATGGGGAGGATATGTGGGTCGTATCGAGTCAGTCGCAGTCCTCGTCCTCTTCCGTGGGGATCTGGCTGGGAAATGGCCCACGGAGAACAGCTAGCGGGAAAGAAGTGATACTCTGCGACAATTAACTATCGGAGCCCACTTTAGCATTAGGATCTAAATCAGCGGCGATTTCGCGGAATTGTTCGAGGGCGG
>VBLN01000354.1:0-2715 GCA_005878685.1 Deltaproteobacteria bacterium
AGATCCTCGACGTCCTCAATAAACCACAAAAGGGAAGAGCCGTCTTCATCAACGCCTAAAACTCACACATAAAAGTTACCCCGGTGTCCACGCCGGCAATGTACTGGTTCCTGTCTGCCTTCAAAAGGCCGCGCAGGCTTGCTCGCTATCACTCGCCTGGGTGACCGGCCCCATGCGAGGAGGCACCGTGGCTGCACACGCTGCGAATGTGAGAATCGCAATTGCCAGAGAAGGAAACGCATAGACCTTTGCACAACTGTTGTCCTTTCCCGCGAAGGTCTTCAAGCAGACGTATGAAAGCGATGGTTGGTTGTCAAGGCTGAGAGGCTGAGAGGACTGAAGAACGGATGAGATGAAAGGCGGCGCAGAAATCGGGTGAGTGAAGTCTGTCGAATTTTTAGGTAGTGGGTCAGTATGAACATTAGAAGGTGTGGCTGAGATCCAGCCCGCCAATGTGCTGAAGAGGGTAGCCTCGATGGTTTTCTAACAGATGATAGATTTGCAGTGAGAAAACGCGGTCATCAAATAAGAGACAACCCATGTATTCGGCGCCCTCATACTCAGTGACTACGTAACATCGTGGTGGGATCATTGAGAGGTTTACGCGCTGCAGGATACCGACTTCGCCTTTGGGGTTTTTGTTTTCCCCTCCGCCTATCCAGACCCAGCTGGGAGGCCAGCAAGGAATACCTCCATATCGGGACATAAGAGGATGATTCCGTAACTCCATGAGACGTAATAACGTATAGCACGTCGACTCAATAAAAAATAGGGGGTCAGTCAATTTGCGAATTGTAATGTCCACCTTGTCTCCTTCGTGGTCACGAGGGAACAGGCGGCGGAATGCCGCTTAGCTACCGGAGTCTCGGCATGACCTCTTTGTGGAAACGGTTGAGTGAGGAGACAACCTTGTCGTGGGTGAGATTGCCGATGTGGAACATCCCCATGAAATGGTTGGCGCCAATCTGCTTCATCTGATTCAAGATCTCGCGCGCTACAGTGTCGGGATTGCCGGCGATGAGGTAGCCGGTGCGAATGAGGCCGTCCCAGTCGAGCTTCGAAAAATCGAGTCGCTGCCGATTGCCCTCGCGAAAATAATTGAACGATCTTTCCGTTGTCAGGGCCGCCACCAGCCTCTGCTGGTCCGCGGCTCCCTTGTTGATCGCCTCGTTGAAGCCGCGATTGAAGACGGTGAAAAAATAGCGCATCGCCGGCTCGGCGATCTCTCGCGCCTTTTGGTTCGTCTCGTCGATGTAGATGTGGCGGCAGAGAATGAAATCATCAGCGGTCGCTTCCCAACCGTCATCGCGCGCGCACTTGCGATAGTAATTGAAAGTGTCCTCGATCTGGTCCGTAGTTTGGTACACCTGAGCGGTCGGCAGGTGGCGCTTCACGCACCATTCAATGGATTCCGCGCTTCGGGCCGCAATCCATATCGGCGGGTGAGGCTGCTGCAAAGGGCGCGGCCAGATGGCGCAGTCTTTAAGCTGAAAGAACTTTCCTTCGTGGCTCCAGACCGGCTGGGTCCACGCGGTCATAATGAGCTGGTAGGCTTCTTCGAAGCGCCCGCGGGATTCTTCCGGGTTGACGCCGTACCAAATATATTCCGGCGGGATGCCCCGCACGAAGCCGGCGATGAGCCGGCCGTTGGAGAGGCAATCGACCATCGCGTATTCTTCGGCGACGCGAACCGGATGATAGCGCAGCGGCAGGATGTTGCCCAAGACGCCGATCTTGATCCGGCTGGTTTTCTGGCTCAGCGCGGCGGCGATCAGGTTAGGCGAAGGCATGGTGCCGTATGCGCTGTAGTGGTGCTCGTTGAAGACGACGCCGTCGAAGCCGAGCTCCTCGCAGTAGGCCATCTCTTCGAGATGCTCGCGGTAGTTGCTAGCGCCCTTCATCGGGTCGAAAAAGTTGCTCGGCACCGGCGTGCGCGGGGCCTCTGGCGGAACATGGGGGTACGCGAGCAGGTCAAAATTATAGATTCTCACGCGCTCTTCTCTCCTGGGAAATTTTGACTTCGCGGATGCTAGCACCGGCGCGCAAGCGGGTCAAACTATGCAACTAGGGCGTCACCAGTTCTATCGAAGCTCCAACGGGACGAGTGGGCTGTCGCCTTTCTTCACGCCCAGTCGAATCGGTCGGGGAGGGCCTTTCTTCGGAATCGTGACTTCGACCCACAGCTCATCTTCCGGTGGACGAAACGAAGGGTCGGCAATGTGTTCTGGAATGAAAAACGCCACGCGTTTGTCCAGCACCGCCAGCTTTTCGCCGCGACGCTGGACAAACTGCACGTGTAAATCAGAAGGATCATAACCGCGTTGTCGCGGATCTGCTTCGGCCACCAGCCGGCCGCCTTCGATGCGCAGAGTGACTGGCTGCGGCGGCCGCGAGGCAGGCCCTGGTTTGGTTTCCTGGATGTCGCGTGGTTCGACGACGACTTGCAAGCTAACGTAGCGGCCTCGGATCGGAAGGTTCGGATCATAAGGCGCAGCGAGTGCCCAGACGCGGGGCCGCGTCGCCCGGTCGTAGAGCAGTTTGGCGCCGAGCGACGCCACCAAACCAACGTGCACCGCAGCAATCACCAGGCCTTTGAGCAACGGCTTCATGCTTTCGCAGTCTCCAGCCGCGCCACCAGGCGACGCCGCATCTTTTCGAATAGCCAGCCGCCGAGCAGAAACAAGAAGCCCAGACCGATGAGGCTCGCCGAACGAC
>VBLN01000354.1:2835-5749 GCA_005878685.1 Deltaproteobacteria bacterium
GTAGGGCAACAGATTTTGGCCCGGTCCGAAGCGGTGGCTCGTTGTGCCCAGCATGACTACCCAGACGGCTGCAATCAAGTTCATCGAAGCGGCACTACCCCGCATCCAACACGCCAGCGCCAGCGGTAGTATGAAGGCTGCCAACCATCCAAACGTGCGATAGCTTTCCGCCAACGGCAGCTGCTGCCAGGGTACGGATGAAGGCAAAGAAGGCACGACCGCTGCCAGGGGAAGTAGTGCGAGACCGCCAATCCACATCAGCGCTTTCCTTATCGACGTTTCCTTCTCCGGCACGAGCGCTGTCAAGTAGCTAATTGCTAACAGCAGCAGTCCTTCAACCAGAATCTTATCGCTAACAACTCCGCCGCGCGTGGCTTTCACCCACTCGCCGCTGAGCCACATCGGTGTCAACAGCGCCGCCAGGGTCGCTTGCGGCCAATCGCGCAAAAGTCCCCATGCCACCCAAGCGCCAAGCGCCCAGAGCACCCCCGGGCCAATGCTCCTGCAGATTGAAGATCTGCCCCGCGAGGAAAATTCCGGCACCCAAGCAGATCGTGCCGACGGCGTGCAGTGTGGTCGAAAGGACAGGGAAGGGTTCCGTGGTCAGCGCGGCTGTGAGGTGGAAGAGCGCAACCAGCAGCAAGACGAGCCCGAAGCGCTCGGCTGGCGAAAGCGCGTCCCAGTGCGCGGCCACGAACAGGAGCACTCCCGCGCCCAGCAGCAACCCGCCCAAGCCGATCGCCAGCAGCACCGGCCAGCGCAGCCCAAGCGACTTTTCCTGCGCCGCCTCGTAGTCGCGCACACGGTCAGCTGTGGAGTGGTCAATCAGTCCAGCGCTCGTCCATCGCTCAAGGTAACGTTCCCAGCGCACAGTGAATCATCCTCCTTGTAGGGATCACCGGTGAGAATCTACTCCACGCGGCATGCTCAGACGCGTTCTTTAACGTAGGGCGAGATTTTATTGGAATTCCGAAACCCTAGCAAGAAAAAATTTACCCCCGAGATAGCGCCAAACCACGACAGGTTTTGTCAGCCATGTTCTACCTTTGCGGCCGTGCGAGCCGCGGCAATGGGTTGGTGTACCCATCTTTTGTTAGAGCATACTCGAACTCCGGCATGGCCTTGCCGTTCTTTTTGAACCCACACGGGTTCTCGCGGATGAAACCCATGCCGAGTTTTTCAATCACCCGCTTGCTCCGAACGTTCCAGGTGGCATGTGCGGCTCGGATAACGACTGCACGTAGACGGGAAAAGCCGAATTCGATAGTTGCCCGCGCGGCCTCTACGGCAAAGCCCTTCCCCCAGTGGTCTGGATGAATCCAGAATCCAATGGTCCATGCTTCTTCTTCTGACTCGGCCCGGATAGCGATGCGGCCGACCGGGTGTCGGGTCTCTTTCGACACGATGGTGAACGTAAAGACCCGCCCCGCCTTCCACGCCTGTAAGTTTGTGCGACAAGCATCGACAAGCTCCCGCGGGTCGGCGGGTGGGTTCCAACGCAACCCGTCATTGAAACCTGGAAAACGTGTCGCCGACCAAACGAACGGCACGTCCTCTTCGGAGACTACGCGAAGTGCGCAGCGCGCAGTCTCCAAGATGAGATCGAGGGGAACCATATCCACGATCGGAATTAATTTGTTACGATGCGTCCTGCGTTGTGGTTTTCAGAAGGGTGCAGAACCTTCGACAATCGACCGCTGCTCCGTAATTGCTCGGATGCGTACTCCCAGGAAGGCCATGCTGTAGAGTCCTGTTCCCAGTGAGCAAAGAATGCCTCATCGCACCAGCCGGCCAGCTTTTGCATCGCTTCCCGATGCGGAGAATTTCCGCGGAAAGTTTTCATCGCAGCTTCATCCTGCCACATGGTCAATGTCCAGAAGGCAAGCCCCTTGGTTTTACGTAATTGGACGCCGAGGTTCCCGGCGGCCTCCTGGCTTGGCGGGCAGACCCAGCGACGTACCATGAGAACGGCAACAGAAAGCGGCTCGCCCTCAGGTGCAAGCGTGTTACCGATACCAATGCCATGACAGTTCAATGGGCAGGGCTAAGAAAAATGGCTGTGGCTCTAGTCGGATCGAGCTATTGTTCGTCCAATTTCTTTCCTGACCTAATGTTTGTACAGACGGTCGAAGAATTTTTAGTCGTCCAGCTTTTTAACGAAGCTCATGTCGACGAAGTCTTCGGGCTTGATAGCGAGCTCGTCGATGATCGTCTGCAGACCGGGCAGGGTTGGATAGGGCTTTTCAGGGATAACTTTAAGAGCGATTTCCCGATAGGTTTCTTCCAACGCCTCGCGGTCGGTGGTCTGAAGATATCTGCTCAGGATCTTGATGCTCGGCTCCTTCTCCGTCTTGTAGAAATGAATGGACTCTACCAGAGACTTAACTACCAGGTTGATGACGTCGCGCTGCGACCTGATAAAGACCTTCGTGGTCAGCAGGGCCGTGAGTTCAAAGGGGATGTTGAGTTGGGCCATGTCGATGAGCGTGGTGTATCCCATCTTGCGCGCGGTCAGCGTGAAAGGCGGGGTGATGATCGTCGCCTGCACGTTTTTAGTCTGCAGCGCCGCGACGCGAGCGGTCTGCGCGCCGATTTGCAGCAGGGTGACATCCTTGTCGGGATTGAGCCCGACTTTGGCGAGCGCCATCCGGACGCTGAGATCGGTCGCGCTGCCGAAACGGCTAACTGCCACTTTCCCGCCTACCAGTTGTTCAACTCTCTTGATTTCCGGAAGCGAGATGAGGCTGTAAGGAAAAGTATTGAGCAAGCTCGCTATGATGACGATGTCAGCGCCCGCGAGATTGCCTGCCACGGCGGCCGATCCATCGGCCAGGACCATAGCGACGTCGCCTCCCATCATCGCCTGAAAGCCGAGGGAGCCGCCTGGGGTAAATATCAGCGAGACATCCAAGCC
>VBLN01000354.1:5983-8554 GCA_005878685.1 Deltaproteobacteria bacterium
CCTACTCCTTTTTATCCGTCTCGTAGGCTAGAGATGACTTGATCGCGGCGTCGATGTTTCGCGCCATCGGGTGACGCATTTCTTCGCCGATGTGAGCGAGGGCGCCGAGAGTCCTGCCAATAAGAGCAAAGGCTTTGGACATAGCCCACGGCAATCCCATGTCTGAAGCGATGGCCGCGATTGCTCCGGTCACGTTCACAGGCAGCCGGCGTCCGTGCCGGGACTCCGCCGCATGAGCGATCCGCTGCAACAGTTCGCAGTAGCGGCCGTAGACCTGAGTCTCACGCGCGATCTGAAACAGCCGATCTGCGCGCGGGTCTCCTTCAGCGTGCGTGCGATGGCCGATGCCCGGGATTCGTTGTTTCTTCTCCTCGTAGCGCTTTACGACCGCTGCCGCGATGGCTTCGAGATCGGTCCCGTTCGTCCCTGGTGGCAGCGCTTCCTGGAGCATTTGCGCCGACCACTCGGAGGAGCCCAAATGGACGCTGCCAGCCCCTAGAATAGCGGCGGCCACGGCGCCCTGAATTGCTTCCGGGGCGGTGTGATAGGTGAGGCGAGCCGCGATAACGCTCGCGACCATACCGTGCTCGACCAGGACGGTGAGCAATGCATCGATCATGCGCGTCTGACCGGCCGTCGGCATACGGCCGGTCAGCATCAAGAAGGTCATCTGGCTAAAGGTGATTTTTCCCACTATTTCCTCAGTCAGGTCGTAGCCTCGGACCAGAATTCGATGGAGTTCAGCCTTGCCCAGGCCGGTCACGATTTTTGGTTGCTCGCTCATTTCTGATCCTCCTTCCGAGGCAGTTTCGAGTTTGTGGTTTTGAGTTTCAAGTTCAAACTGCAGATCCGAAACTTGAAACCGTCTTTTGATGCAGACATATGAGAAGGTACCTGTCCTGTCAAGCCTTAGTCATTTTAGATTTTGGATTGCCGATTTTGGATTAAGTCGAAAATCAAAAATCTAAAATCGAAAATAGCAGGCCTGTTGCAGCAACCGGGGAGTTCAAGTTAAAGTCGCTGCAAATAGCACGGAGGTTGATGGCTATGGTCAAGCTAGCATCGAAGCTCACTTTTGGTCCAGCTACCGCGGACTGGCAGGAACGAATGAACATGGATCGTATGCGGCGATATCGAGTGGAGCGCGCAAGGAAGATTATGAAAAAAAATGGCATTCCTGTTCTGCTCGAGGCGAGCGGCGTGAACATCCGCTATCTCACGGGCCTTCGGGGTTTTGCCTATCCCATGTGCCGCTTTGTGCTTTTTTTCGCGGAGCACGATCCCGTGATGTACGAGCATAACGGCTATTACCATATGATGCCCGATCAGGCACCCTGGATTAAGGAGTGGCGTCCGGCCCGATGCTGGCTCACGGGCGCCTGCGGCTTGGAGGCCTCTCAGGACGAGGCCAAGCAGTTTGCCGCCGATATCAAGCAAGAGCTTCAGTCCCGCGGCCTGCTGGGCGAGAAGCTGGGCTTGGGTGGGTTCGACGGCGTCGCTCGGGAGGCGCTGAATGCCGCGGGAATCAAAAATATCGTCGATAGCCGCGCCACCATGCTCGAGGCCAGGTGCATCAAAAACCAAGACGAGATCGATTGCCTGAAGATGGCCGCGGCGATTGTCGACGGCGTCTGGTTCCGCGTCTGGGAAAATTTAAAGCCCGGAATCAAGGATACCGACTTGGCAACCGTCGCCTCCACTGCGGGATGCGAGTACGGCGCGGAAAACGCCATTCCCGGAGGCTGGCGCACCGGCCCCAACACCTTTGACCGCGCTTTCCATCAGTCCAGCCGGATTATTCAGGTGGGCGATCTGGTCTATGGCTCGCTGTGCGGCCTCACCTATATGGGCTACGGTACCTGCACCTACCGGACTTTCATCGTGGGCCGGAAGCCCACCGACAAGGAGAAGGACTGGTACAAGAGAGTCGTGGATCGAATCAGCGCGATCATCGAGGAGATAAAACCGGGGAAGACTACGGCGGACGCCGCCAAGCATTTTCCTCCGGCGTCGAGCTGGGGTTACAAAGAAGAGGTCGAGGTGCTCGCGAGCGAGATCGGCCATGGCATCGGGCTAGGCGGCGGAGGCAGCAGCGGTTACGATATACCCATCATCAATCGCCAATGGTCCTTCAAGTTTCCCCAGGTTTTCGAAGAGGGGATGACCATCGCGGTCGAGTCTCGGGAAGGGGAGACGCGCGCGGGCGGGGTCAGGCTGGAAAATATGCTGGTCGTCACCAACGACGGCGCCGAAATCATGGATCGCTTCCCGCGCGATGAAATTCAAATAGCGCCGCTGAGCATGGCCCATTGAAGGGATTTGCCAGGAATAGAGGAAGGAGGATTTCTCAATGTCTCAGTTGCGTTGTCTGACCATCAAGGCGAAGGATCCAAATCGTCTCGCCGATTTTTACCGCAGTGTCTTCGAGCTGAAAACGTTCTCCGACGAGGCCTCTTTGGTGCGTCTCTCGGACGGAGTTTTCACCCTTGCCTTTCTGAAAGAGCAGAGTGAAAGTGCGCGCGGCTTCTATGCCAGCGGCTTCCAGACCGAAGGTCTGGACGGGGTGAAGGA
>VBLN01000347.1 GCA_005878685.1 Deltaproteobacteria bacterium
AGATGAGCGGCTATGAGGTCTGCCGCAAGATCCGCCAGAATCCCGCAACAGGGATCCTTCCCGTAGTGATGGTGACGGCGCTCGATCCAGGCGAGGAGCGCCTCAAAGGGCTCGAGTCTGGGGCCGACGACTTTCTCACCAAGCCGATCAATCAGCCCGAGCTCCTGGCGCGCGTCCGCTCGCTGCTAAGAATCAAAGAGTTCTACGGCACCGTGCAGGCTCAGGCCACCCAACTTGCCGACTGGAACAAGACTCTGGAGCATCGAGTGCAGGAACAGGTAGGGCAGCTTGAGTGCCTGGGGCGTCTGAAGCGAGTCTTTTCTCCGCAGCTTGCCGAGCTGATCGTGACTGGAGGGGCAGACGACCCTCTGAAGACTCACCGCCGGGAGATAACGGTCGTCTTCTTAGACCTCCGTGGCTTCACTGCCTTTGCCGAGAGTTCGGAGCCCGAGGAAGTTATGGGCGTGCTTCGCCAGTATCATGGAGAGATGGGCAAGCTAATTCTTGAGCACGAGGGAACTCTAGAGCGTTTCGCCGGCGACGGCATGATGATCTTTTTCAATGACCCTGTGCCGGTGCAGAATCCGGCAGAGAGAGCGATTCGGATGGCGCTTGCGATGCGGGAGCGAGTGGCTGAGCTCAGTGCTCAGTGGCGAAAGCGGGGCTATGAGCTCGACTTCGGCGTTGGCATCGCAGAGGGTTACGCCACTATCGGCGGTATCGGCTTCGAGGGACGCTGGGACTACGGGGCTATTGGCACCGTGACCAACCTCGCCTCCCGTCTCTGCGGTGAAGCAAAACCCGGGCAAATTTTGGTCTCTCAGCGCTTGCTGGGGATCATCGAGGATTTAGTCGAGGTCGAGCCTGTGGGCGAGTTGGCTCTGAAAGGCTTCCACCGCCCCGTCACTGCCCACAACGTCCTGCGGATGAAAGGCTAAGGCTAAATCATTTTAGATTTTCGCTTTGCGCCACAAAGCATTGGCACATCCATCCAAGGTCCTGTGGCGGAGCCGATTTTGGATTGGGAAGGAGATGAGACGTAGTGTTGCCTTCCTTCGAGATCTTCGTGCCCTAGTTAGAACAGACAAGGAGTGGAGGAGACGGGGAGTCTCCCAGTCTCCCTATCTCCCAGGCTGTTTTTCCACCACGAAGAGCACGAAGCACACGAAGTTGGGATCAATCGGAAGCGTGAGAATCTAAAATGGGCGTCGCTATGAATATGGACCTGTGTGTGGGGCTCACAGCCCCATCTTCTTCAGGACGTCTTTGCCGGAGGTGCGGGCCGCGGGCGCGTCTTCGGGAAGATAAATCATCACGCCGCCGCGCACGGGGCGGATCACGATGACGCCCTCCTTGGCGAGCTGGTTGGTGCATTTGATCGGGTCTTCGTTGAAGTAGGCGCGGAAGGCTTCGTTGAAACCTGAGTAAATTGTGTGAATGCCCTTGTAGGGCTCTTTCCGGAGGCTGACGATGGCCTTCTTCACGAAATCGGCTTGAGTTAGCTTTTCCCCTTGGCTTTGCTCAACCATTGGAACCTCCAGGCATAGACGGGTCTGAAGAAAGGTTTTTCAACAGCCCGTTAAAGCGACAATAAGACCCACAGGGTAGCTACGGTGCCGACTACGGCGCCGCCGTAACATAGCATGGCGAGAGGCTTCTGTGGAAGCCCGAGCTTCATGTCGTTCAGCGCGAAATAGAAGCGGTGGGCCCAATGGTAGAGCGGCAGCGTGATCAGCACGAAGAGGTATATCTTCACCAGCCAGTTGCGGTAGAGCATGCCGCTGTCGGAGATCCAGCCAAGAGGCAGCGCGAAGCCATATATAATGATGTGAATCGGGACCAGGAAGGCGGCCACGACGCCTCCGGCTGAGAACAGCCCCCACCACAAGGGTTCACTGCTTTTTCCTTCTGTCATGGCTCAACCTTTGAGAGCGAGGAACAGCACCAAAATGACCAGAGAGACGACTGCTAAAACCCCGACGTTTAACGCGACAAATAGGTTGCGCGGCATCTCGCGCTCGCCAATTCTGAGCGGTAAGACTATGGCCGAAGAGTAAAACCAGGTGATGCTGTGGTACAACGCAAACAAAAAGGTGATGAGGTTGAAGATGATCCACCCCGGCGGGCTGAGCTTCTGAGCGAAGGCGGCGTAGGCCTCGGGCCCGCGAGTCAATTGGTAGATCTGGATGAGGAAGACAACAAGAAAGATGGCTATGAAGACGCTCGAGAGCTCCCGTAGCATGAAGAGAAAGTAACTTGGCTTGCTTAGCCACCAGGAAGCGGGCAGCTTGCGATAGAAGAGCTTGGACTTGTCCGGTCGTACCGCGCTCATCTTCCTCCCCACGGCAGAAGCATAGACTTGAACCAATTCTTGGTGTGATCGACCTTGGAGCGCTGGATGGCCGCGGCCGGATCCACATCCTTAGGGCAAACTTCCGAGCATTCGCCTACGAACGTGCACTGCCAGATGCCGTTGTGGCTCGCGAGCACCGGTTCTCTTTGATCC
>VBLN01000348.1 GCA_005878685.1 Deltaproteobacteria bacterium
CCTTTTACCTAGCTTTGCCTTATCCCTGGTCCTTTTGCCTAACCAGCTCATAAAGAAAAACTCCTCCGGCTACCGCTACATTTAGAGAAGCGATTTTTCCGCGCATGGGTATAGAAACCCGAAAATCACACTCTTGGAGGATTAGAGGACGAATCCCTGCCCTTTCAGAGCCTAAAACAACCACCAACTTCTCCGGATAAACCCTCTGATAAAGGCTCTCCGGGCCCCTCACATCTAGCCCAACAATCCAGTATCCTTTCTCCTTGAGGGCGAGGATCGCACGCCTCAGATTAGGGACCCGACATATGTTCATAGAGTAGACTGCGCCCGCAGAGCTCTTGATCACTATTGGGGTAATTCCAACCGACCGATCCTTAGGAATCACTACATAACGAACTCCCGCTCCCTCAGCACACCGCAGAAGCGCACCGAAGTTGCGCGGGTCCGTAAGGCCGTCCACGCATAAGATCCAGTCGTGCTGAGCCGCAGGGGGAAGCGCCTGGAGCAAGTCGTCAAAAAGACTGTAGGAGTAGGGGGCAACGTGAGCTACAACCCCTTGATGCTTCGAACCCCCGCTAAGGCGCTCTAATTCCCGAGACTCGAGGTAACGAATACGGATGCCCTGGTTTTTTGCAGCTTGCTCGATTGAGTATAATACCCCGCGCGTTTTACCCCCAACTATCATGACCTCAATCACTTCTCGAGGCGAGAGCTTCAGCTTTTCCAAGACAGGATTGATGCCAAAAATAAACTGAGATTTCTTTTCTCCATCCATCGAGGCCGTCGCTCTCGAAAGCATTTACAAAAGAGGCCACACCAGCTAACATCATTCTTGCGTGAAGAAGATTCTGAGCCTCTATCTAACTTCCGAGATTTTTCCCCCTTTTTTGCTCGGACTTGCGACCTTCACATTCGTCCTTCTGATCTTCCGTATCTTGAGACTGATCGAGCTCGTGGTAACCCGAGGGGTTCCTCTCCTTCAGATTGGCAAACTGTTCGTTTTGATCCTCCCTACGTTTTTGGAACTCACAGTACCTATGGCCCTGCTGCTGGGCATTTTCTTGGGCCTCGGTAGATTGTCAAGCGATCAGGAAATGCTCGCCCTGAAGGCGACTGGCATCAGCCCAACGCAAATCCTTGTTCCCATAGGCACCGTCGCCCTAGTTGTTGCTTTGATGACGCTCCTCATTACAACCCTGGTGCGGCCCGCGGCCAACTCCGCATTGAAAAAAGAGCTTTACAACATTGCCAAGAGCCGCGTAACGACGGCGCTCAAAGAGAAAGTTTTCAACGACGACTTTCCTGGGGTTCTCATCTACGCAGAAGCGGTGCTCCCGCCTGGCAACACCTGCCAGGGCGTTCTCATCGTGGACCGTCGCAATCCCACCAGAGACAGTATCATTTTCGGCAAGGTAGCCATCATCACCTCTGACGAGGAATCCAAAAGTCTAAGCCTAAGGCTTTTTGACGGCGCCGTCTACGAAAGAGAGAAAGACCGGATTGGCTTTAGCCAAACCCACTTTAATCTATATGATTTCAAGCTCGATCTCGAAGAGGCGCTGATCCCCGTACGAAATAAAGAGCGAGGACCTAAGGAGATGTCATTAAGACGGCTGTGGAATACAATCCATCACAAAGAAGAACTAGGCTTGAACCCCACGCCCGAGATTATGGAACTCCACCAAAGATTTTCCTTCGCCTTCGCGCCGCTTGTATTCAGTCTGCTTGCGCTGGCCTTGGTCCTGCTCCCCACGCGCTCGCGCGCTAGCCGCCCATGGGGATTGGTCCTCTGCCTATTCTGGTTCCTTACCTATTACGCATTGCTATCTTTGGGAAAGGCCCTTGGAGAAAGAGAGTTGATCCCTGCCGCCTTTGCCCTCTGGCTTCCCAATTTTGTTGTTGGCGTCATTGCCATCTATACCTTTAGAAAAGCACTCGACGAATCCCCTCTATTTCTCCAAGCAACATTGGAAGATCTTCCATTTTATCTGAGCCGAAGGCTGGCCAACCATAAGCAAAGGAGCTAATGCATGTGAACATGGAAAGAGTCAGCCAAATTCCTTTCCCTCCACTAGGCGGAATCCTCGACCGCTACCTCATACGTGGATTTTTGAGAATTCTCGTGCTGAGTCTTTTCTGCCTCACGGTTATCTACGTTGTGATAGACTTTTTCGACCGGATCGACAGCCTCATGCAGGCAGGCGCAACTCTATCGACCGCGTTCCGATACTTCTTCTATAAACTCCCCCTCGTGATTTCCCGCACCCTAGGATTCGCCGTCCTCTTCGCTACCCTCTTTTCCCTGGGGCTATTATCGCGAAATGAAGAGATTACGGCTCTGCGAGCTAGCGGTCTGAGTCTTCACCGGATTACCCTTTCTTTACTCCTCTTTTCTCTGTTGATTTCCGTCTTCGCTTTCTTTTGGAACGAGTCATTAGTTCCCATCTTCACTCGGAAGTCGCAATCCATCTACAAGACCGAGATCAAAAAAACCCAACCTCAGAGCCTCGTGGGAACCAAGGACATCTGGATGCGGGGAGAGGGAAGCTTCGTGAGCGTGGCCCATTTTGACCCTCGGAACAATATCTTGGAAGGCGTTTCTCTATATCTCCTCAACCGAGACTTCAGCTTAAAAGGGCTGATCGAGGCTCCGTGGGCACGCTGGGATGGAGCGCGCTGGGAAGTGAGGGGCGGTACAGAATGGACCTTTCTCCCCGACAGCCGGATGATCCGGCAGAGCGTCGACACGTCCCTACCTCTTATGGAGACACCAGAGGATTTCAAGCTCCTGGCTATCGAACCCGAGGAGTTCAGCTTCTCAGAACTTCGGAAGCAAATCACAGATCTCAAGGCCAAGGGGATTGACTCTAAAGGCCAAGGTGGCTATCCCATTAGTTTCTCCGCTGCTGGTTTTCCTGGCAATCCCCTTTGCCCTCAAGTACAGCTCGGCAGGGGGATGGGCCCTGAGCTTCGGATTCAGCATGCTTATCGGCTTCGGATATTGGGTCGTCCTAGCCTTCGCCATCTCTCTGGGCCACAGTGGGGCCTTGCCCTCTTGGGCTGCCGCATGGATTCCCAATCTGATTCTCGCCCTGGTCGGACTCTTTTTCTCTGCGGCAGAACAATAACGAGCTTACGGGACTACGGCGCTCCCTCTGAGACCTTCTACTTCAGGCCATCCACACATCAGATTCATGTTCTGCACCGCCTGACCCGCTGCCCCCTTTACTAGATTATCGATAGCTGTAATCACGACCAGCCATCCAACCCGGGAGTCATACCGGAACCCAATCGCACAATCGTTGGACCCGCGGACTTCTTTGGTCTGGGGAAAGGAGCCCTCAGGGAGAATGCGAATGAAAGGATCACTGCGATAAAAATTTCGATAGAGTTCCGTGAGCTTTGGCACCCCTGGAGACTTTTTGAGCCCGACGTACATCGTAGAAAGGATACCCCGGCTCATCGGGACTAGATGAGGCGTAAAGAGGACAAAAACAGATCTCTTCGCAATCAGGCTCAGTTCCTGCTCAATCTCTGGGGTATGCCGGTGCACACCCACATTATAGGCCTTAAAATTTTCATTGACCTCGCTAAAAGAAAGCTCCACGGCGCTGGTCCTTCCGGCGCCTGTGACGCCCGACTTCGCATCGATGAGCACGGTCCCTTGGACCATTTTCTCGGCAAACAGGGGAGCTAGACCCAGCACGGCCCCTGTGGGATAACATCCCGGGTTGGCAACAAGTCGGGCCTTGGCAATGGCCTTGCTGTGAAGTTCCGTCAGACCATAAACCGCTTCGCGCAGGAGATCAGGGGCTTTGTGCGCGCTGTACCAGCGAAGATAAACTTCAGGGTCGTGCAGGCGAAAATCGGCGCTCAAGTCGATGACGCGCTTGCCTCGCTCCACAAGGTCTGAAACTACATCCATTGAGGTCTCATGAGGCAGCGCGGCAAACGCAAGATCGGTCTTTGGAGCTATGGTTCCGGCCTGCATTTCCTCCAAGACAAGATCGCACTTGCCGACGAGCGATGGATAGACTTCGCTCACCTGCTTTCCCGCAAACTGCTGCGAAGTCACAGCGGTCAGCCGAATCCGGGGATGCTGGACCAAGATGCGAATCAGCTCCACGCCCGCATAGCCAGTCGCCCCGAGTACTGCCACGCGCACACGTCCGCGCCCCTTGGCCGATCCTGTGTGAGCCGACATTTTCAACGTTTTGAGTACTGTGGTCGCTTGCGCGCTTTATGGTGGCCGTATTTTTTTCGCTCTACCGCGCGCGGGTCACGCGTGATGAACCCGGCTTTTTTGAGTGGGGATCTAAAATCGGGATTGATCTGAGTAAGAGCGCGTGCAAGCCCATGGCGAATCGCGCCTGCCTGGCCGGAGATGCCTCCGCCCTGAACATTCACCTCGGCATCAAAATTCCCGCTGGTTTGGGTCACTTGGAAAGGTTGGAGGACAATCATTCGGGCTGTCTCGCGGCCGAAATAATCGCGGAGAGTCCGATCATTGACCACAAAACTTCCTTTGCCAGACTTCAAGGCCACCCGAGCCACGGACGTTTTGCGTCTCCCGGTCGCATAGAATATCTTTTCTGCCATTCTTTGCTCCTAAACTATGGTCAGCGGTTGGGGCTTTTGGGCTATGTGCGGATGATCCGCCCCAGCGTAAACTTTTAGCTTATTAAAGAGCCGCCGTCCTAAGCGACTCTTCGGCAGCATTCCCTTGACCGCCAAACGAATGAGTGCCTCAGGCTTGTCTGCAAGGACCTTCTCCGCAGTCTTAGCTCGAATCCCCCCGGGATACTCGGAGTGCCGGTAATAAAGCTTTGTCTCGTATTTTTTCCCCGTGAGCCTAATCCCACGAGCATTGAGAACGATGACAAAGTCTCCTCCATCCATATGAGGCGTAAAGTTCGGTTTGTGTTTACCCCTTAGAACCTTCACTATTTGAGTCGCTAGCCGACCTAGCACCTGTCCCTGGGCATCAACG
>VBLN01000043.1 GCA_005878685.1 Deltaproteobacteria bacterium
ATTGTTGCAGGGCGCCCGCTAAACCGAGCGGTAAGATATCGTTGTCCGTATAGGCGGGCCGCACGTAACCGATAGATACGACCTTATTACCGTTTACATCGATGAGGTAGGGAACATCGGAATCACAGTAGTCCCCATTCCATTTAAACCCAAGCGAAGCGCACGCTTCCAAGGTGTAAGGACTGGGGCGAGGTCCGGGAGACATGTAGCCCAAAGGCCGTTCCCCTGTGGCTCTCTCGATGGCGGCGACTGACTTGAGCATGGCTTCCCGTTCTTCCTCTCTTGTCTTGTACTCATACGGATGAATGCTTTGATCCCAATGATGGGAGGCCACTTCATGCCCTCGTTGTTTGGCTTCCTTGAGCGTTTCAGGAAAGATCTCTGCCATGAGACCGCTGGTGATCACCGTTGCTTTCACCCCACATCGATCCAGGACCTCCAGGAGTCTCCTGAATCCGAAATTGGCTCCATACTCCCGTGCGCCGAGCGCAAGGAAATCGGTACGGTCCGCATCGGTCGACATGGGCCTCTTGTGCACCGTGCGCGAGCCTGGCACTGATTCCCACTCGTGCATGACGTTGACGGTCACTGCAATCCGGTTCCCGCCAGGCCATTGGGTGAACCAATCAGGTCGTCGCGGAGATTGCGGTCGATAGTTCCATTGGTAGGCGCTGACTAGATCCGATGGCACCATAGCGTTTCCCCTTCCGTGAGCTATGATTGGCTAGACATCATTTTCATATCCCGTCCGGGCTGATAAATATAGCGATGCGCCGGCCGACGGCTCTGACTCTCCCCCGTGACAACGGCGACTTTACCCGAAAGAGCGCTATCGATGATAGCCATAACTTTCTTTCAATTTCATGATCAAATAGCTGGCAGATACGATGGGGTGCCGTTTGAACGGATCCTAGACGTTCCCTTTCGCCTACGGCAGAGTGAGCCATAAAAGGAGGAGTGGAATATGAAAGCAATCAGAGCCAATATTTCGCGTCGAGACTTCCTGAGAGGCCTGGGAGGCACCGCTGTGGGAACAGCGATTATTTCCTCGGAGGTCCTGGTTGCTGGTTGCGCGCAGAGTTTGTCCAAGCAGTCAAGCAGCGCGCAAAATACAGAGTCAGGCCCTCAAAGCGCCTCCTTCGCACAAACAAGCCCGGGGCAAAAGGATACCATCAGAAAAGGACCGGCACGAGCGATCGATGTGCACCACCACTACTTTCCGCCGGAGCTGGCAGAAGAGATCAAGCGCCACGGCAAAGCGTTGGGAGTTGAAGCTGTGGCCGCCAAAGAAGGTGGCGACGCCTCCTTTTCATTTACGTTTGCCGGAGGACCACCCCGCAGGCCGGAACCGGCTCTGGCGGAGGTCGAAAAGAGACTCAAAGTTATGGAGGAAGGAGGGATTTTGACGGCTGCCACGTACGCGGCCACAGGCGACGTGGGTTACGGCCTCGACGCTGAGCGGGGCGAGAATTGGTGCAACCTCTTTAATGAAGGCTTGCAAAATCTGATCAAACAACACCCCAAGCGCTTTGTGGGAGTGGCCTTGGTCCCTATGCAGGATCCGCCGCGGGCCGCCAAGGTTTTGGAGCGTGCGATTCGAGATCTTAAGTTTTCCGGCGCGGTCATCGCCTCGAATGTCAACGGCAAGTACTATGACAGCAAAGAGTTCGATCCCTTCTGGAAGAAGGCTGAAGAACTGGATGTTCTGATTATCATGCATCCCGGCGATTTACCCGGCGCGGAAAGAATGAGATCGTACGGCCTACGAGTCGTGTGCGGAAATCCCTTCGATAGCACCCTCTCCCTGGGCTTCATGATCTACAGCGGTTTATTCGACAGATTTCCGAAGTTAAAGCTCTGTCTCCTACACGGCGGGGGCTTTTTCCCATTTCATATGGGCCGTTTTGATCAGAACTTCAATATCGGCGCCGGGAGGGAGATTCCAGCAGTCTCACGCCCCAGCAAATATTTGCAGCATCTCTACTTTGATAATCTGGTTTACCGAGTAGAAACCGTGGACTATCTGCGACGAATGGTCGGGACAGCTCGCGTCATGGTGGAAACGGACTACCCTTATGAACTGGGAGATTGGAAGGCTGCCGAGAAAGCGGAAGCCCTCGACTGCAGCCAGGCTGAGAAGGATGCCATCCTCTTTGCTAATGCTAAGCGATTGTTGAAGCTTCCCTAGGACTGCAGTCCAAATCGGACGGTTGCCGGTCTATTTCTCCGACCCCCTGCCAGACCGCAGGCTGCCTGTGGCCCTTTTTCGACGAGTCAGCTGGAAGTGATTCTTATTTGCCTTGAGACAAGCCCTTTGTCAATGGGTTGTCGTTGGGATAGAGCTTAAAGCCGCCCCAGCCATATTCGCCAATCTGTTTCCCCGAGGCGGCATCAAAGATATCGATCAACATGTATTTTTCGGGATGACCGGCCAGGTAGCGGGAGAAGGTATCTACAAATTCCTCCTTCATACGATCATCGGCTTCGTAGAATCCCTCTCCCACATAAAGCCTATGGGGTCTGCTATCGCTGTCGATCCTCACCCAGTAGCGATATTCGTCCGATCCCACCACGTCCAGCCACTCCTTATACTTGGCTATTTCCGCCTCCCACCGCTTAAACTGCTGGGCTTGAACCAAACATGGGAACAACACGAACAAGACCAGGAGCGGGCCGCCAAACTTTCTTGCCATGTAGGCTCGACGGCTTACTAACGGACCTTAATCTCCACCCTGCGGTTCTTGGCTCTGCCATCCTTAGTCTTGTTGTCGGCAATGGGTTTGCTCTCACCAAATCCGCGGGTCGTCAGCAGCTTCGGATCGGCGCCTTTCTTCACCAGATAGTCTCTAACCGCAGCGGCCCGTCTTTGGGATAGCCCCTCGTTATACTTATCGGTCCCGATAGAGTCTGTGTGTCCTTCGAGGTCCGCTCCTTTGCCTGGGTTCTCCTTCAGGAAGTCGACCAGGCGGTCCAGAATCTTGGCGCCATCGGGCTTAACAGCTGTCTTGTCGAAATCAAATAAGACGTTATCCAAAATAATGGTTCTCTCCATCTTAGGCGCAGGCGGCGGAGGAGGTGGCGGTGGTGGCGGAGGAGGTGGTGGTGGTGGTGGCGGAGGTGGCGGTGGAGGAGGTGGTGGTGGTGGTGGCGGCGGTGGCTTGGGTTCCTCAGTCAGGAGATAAGCGAGCGCGCCGCAAAGCAACGCGCCAGTCACTGCCCCAATCGCAGCGTTTCTTCCCTCTTTGTTCCGGTCATCCTGGTGGCCAGAAACACCTCCGGCAATGCCTCCGACAGTTCCGCAGATGGCAGCGCCTGCGAGTCCGGCCTTCTGTTTATAGGTCATCTGAGCGCAGCCGCTCAGAAAGATGGCGACAAGAAGCAACACCCCAACTTTAGATTTGTTCATCTTTGCACCCCTGGCATTAGGATTGTCGCTCCTCTATCGCAGAAAAGAACGCTGCTGTCAAGCAAAAAAGAAGTATTTCTCCTTCCCAATCGAGGCATTGCAGGGTATTATCTGAAGACCGGAAAGCGCTACATGATGCCAAATTTGAATGGGAGAAATTGACAATGAAAAGTAAATTTTTCTCTATAGCGTGGATTCTAATAATGGTGGTAGTCCTGTTGTCGGCCGCAGTGGGCCTTGCTCAGACGGGTCAGCCCCAAGGGACCTACGTCACTAAAGCGACCGTGAACGTGAGGAGGGGGCCTGGCACCAATTACGAGATTGTCGCCAAGATCCCAAAGGGCGCGAAAGTCCAGATAGTGGGGAAAGAAGGCCGTTGGTTGAAAGTCCAGTCCAAACACGGGAATCCACCAGGATACATAGATGAGAGATTTGTTCTTGTGCGAGAAGCAGCTATGTCTCCGACAGCGGCATCCGTTCCTGGCACCTACATCACTACTGCCGCCGTAAACGTCAGGAGCGGACCCGGAACAAAATATGCGATAGTCACCAAGATTCCAAGAGCCACTAAAGTCCAGGTTATCGGCGCGGAAAGAGATTGGCTCAAAGTTCAATCCAAGCACGGAAACCCACCGGGCTATGTCCAGAAAAAATATGCCCGCCTGCTCTCAACTGGATGAAAGTTCAGGCCAAAGCATGGCTGGGCTATACAGAGGAAATCTCAATCGATACTCTTCCTAGAAGTCCCTTGGTCTGGAGCCGCAGCTGACTCAAAAACAGCCACAGGAAAACATTGAAAGACTTCGCGGAGATACAAAATCTTTTTTTTCTTATCCGTGGAGACCAAGAGGGTCTCCCCAGTCAATAGGTTCCGCCAGCAATCCGGGGCATCCAATGGTAAGTCAAGGTAACTATTTCCCCATGCTTTCTCACCGAGCGGAAACTCACCCACGGTGACCCATTTTGTGATCAGCCGGGGAACCACCAATAAGACCCAAACGCTTCCCCTGCGTCTGGCGAAAGCACACAGGTGCTCTTTCCTCTTACCGACGGCGCCAAGCGGGATGTAGTCCCCTTCCAGCAAGAGTTCCTGATAGGCTCTGCGAAAGTTTAAGGCCTTATAAATCACATAGAGCTTGACCCGGCTATCCTGCCAGTTCGAAAGCAGCTCGCGCGTCAGCGCCGAGAAATCTCCCGATTCCTTATTCTTGATCTCTTGAAGGAGCTGGGCCCGTTTTCCGAAATCTACGGGCCGGCGGTTATCCGGGTCCACGAAGCTCAGATCCCAAAGTTCCGTCCCCTGATAGAAGTCCGGCACTCCCGGTGAAACGATCTTAATGAGTGTCTGAGAGAGGGAATTAAGCATGCCATAGTGAGAAATTTTCTTTGCAAAGGGAAGAAAGTCTTTCAAAAACCGATTTGTTTCCGAAGGTTCTAAAATCTCTTCAATGAAGGAGACAAAAGCTTCCTCATAGGCTGTATCCGGCTTCAGCCATTCGGTGTGGACCTTAGCCTCTCGAACAGCCTTAATGACGTAAGCTTTCAACCTTTCCAGGAAGCCCGATCGTCCCTCTTCGTAAAGAGGAAAAGCGCCAAGCAAGGTTTGATAAACGAAATATTCGTCGTTCCGATCGGGGACTTCCTCTCCCTTCAAAATTTTCTTCGCCCTCCTATTGAGCTGGCTCCACAGCTTGATCTTTCTCTCCCACTCTTCAGGCAGCTCTGAAATGACGTTAATTCTGGCTCTTACGTCCTCGCCCCTCTTTGTGTCGTGAGTCGAGGTGGCATTCATGGAATGACGCCATGAGCGCGCCTTCTCCTGATTAAACCTGTGAAACTCTGCTACGGATATGCCAAATTGTTTGGCGTCTCCGCCTACTTCGTTTAACGATAACAACCTGTTGTACACGTAGAGCGTGGTGTCTTCGAACCCCTTTGCCATGAGCGGTCCCGTGAGTTGCTGGAATCTCATCACAAAGTGAATCCACTGACTCTTTTCATCTTCGGCAAGATGATCCCTGAAGTCCAGCAGCAGAAATCTCTCTATGAAATTAAGCTCGTGGAGCAGGCCCGGATTGATCTCCTTTGCTTTTCTCATCGCTTCCCTTACGCGTAAGCGATCTTCCTCGCTGTAAACTTCGTAGTTGACGTAGGTTCGATAGACGGGAAAGAAGGTGAGCACCTCTACCAAAGCCCTCTTTAGCCCGTATAACGTGATATCGCCGCCATATCTGTCCCTGCTTGAGATATTTTTCATTAGGTGGGCTAGACCGTCTACATCTCCGGCCATATGCCTCCCGATAATGAGCCGTTTCTTCTCGCTGACCAGATTGGAATAAAGAACTCGAAAGCCCGTAAAGCGAGCATAGATTTGAGTGAATTTTTTTTCGTTTTTTGCTTCACAGAAGAGCCCGTTCACACAGTTCAAAAAGTCATAACCGGTTGTTCCTTGGACGGGCCAATCGGATGGAAGCCCTTCCTTTAAAGCTAGAATCTTCTCAACCGTCACATAGAGATCGCCAACCTTTTGCCGGATTCTTTTGAGGTAGTTTGTCGGATCGTAGAGCCCGTCAATATGGTCGATCCTCAAGCCGTCGATCCTTTCCTCCTCGATAAGCTTGAAGATCAGTGAGTGAATGTGGTGAAACACCTTTTCGTCTTCCGTCCTCAGGCAGATGAGGTCATTAATATTGAAAAACCTTCTGTAGTTGATTTCCTCAGTCGCCACTTTCCAGAAGGATAATCGGAACAATTGTTCCGAAAGAAGCCGGTCAAGGGCGTTAAAATTTTCCGAGTCGCCCTTTTTCCCGTTGAGCTTCTCTATGCTTTCGTCGATCAGCTTCGTGATCTCATGGCTCGTCGTATAGAGCTCCCACAACATCCGCTTAACAAACATGATCTGATCGGATCTCTCCTGGCGCTCCTCTTTCGACGGCAGGCTCTTGAGTGCATAGAGTACGCCAAAGAACTTGATGAAATCCGGATGATCGCTGCCGAGACGTTTCTTGAACAGCCCCAAATCATAACTCAAGACTCTACTGTAGGACTCTATGTTTAATGGAAACCTTAAACTGAAATAGTTAATGCTCAGTCCCGTCTGATCGTAACCAAGTTTAATTTCGCCCGCTTCCAAACACTGGGAGTAAAATTCGCCTAGAAACGGCGCCAGGATTTTTTCCTTGAGGCTCTCGTAGGGGTGGTTCCATTCTATGTCAAAGTAATCAAAGAACTGCGAACCTTGACCGCTTTCTAAGGCATCCATCAGCATCTGGTTTTGGCCATCATAGGCCATATGATTAGGCACGATATCCTGAATCCAGCTCATCTCGTATCGATGCAACTCGCCGATAAGGGATTCAAAGTCTTGCTGCGAGCCGAGCTCTGGATTGAGCCGATTGGGATCGACCACGTCATATCCATGCAAGCTGCCCGCTCTTGCATGAAAGATCGGGGATGCGTAAAGGCTGGAGATTCCAAGCGCGTGGAGATACGAGACAAGCGACTTGGCCTCGGAGAAGCCAAATTCCCGACTCAACTGCAGCCGATACGTCGCGGCGGGAATTCTAATGGAAGCCATTTATGGAACGCGGACCCTCAGCTTCTCGCCGAGAGCAACAAAACGGTCAACCCAGGCCCGGGCAGCTTCCTCGCCCTGTTCTGCCTTGGTCCGGAACTCAGGGTGAACTCTCTCAAGCATCTTGTAATAGATATTCTGTATCTTCCAGAGGTTCAGTCGGAAAGGCAGTCTCTGCACCAGATTGGCCGCAGTCTCGAGTCTCTGGAAAGAGACAAGATCCGTGGGATGGTCCAGAAACTGCTCCGCCATTCGGTTCATATTCTGTCTGAACGCGTACTCGAGAGTATCCGTATCCAGAGCGACACCTTCGACCCTCGCCGCTTCCAAAAGGACTCCAATGCGCTCCATGTCGATCTCCTCGGCCCCAAGGGCTCGGCGGAGTCGGGCGCTCAGGACAAATTCGGCCGCCGCATGGAAAGCCCTAGGCAAAGGAATGCGCAGATCGGTTAGAAAGCGCATCATCGGAGCATGATTCTCGTAGAGCTGGCTATAGACGGCTTCGGCCTCGCTCAGGGCCGATTCTAGAATTCGGCTCAGGATATTCCGCTGCTCGTCGCGAAAGAGCGATCTAATGGAGTAATTGGACTCTCCAAATCGCCTATCTATGAGTCGGATGACTTCGGGGAAGTCCGCTCTAGAAAAGGGCTCAGCGGCCTCCCTCACAAGGGCCTGATAGGCCTCCTCCTCCCCCAAAAGCTCTTTAACCCCGCCGTTTAAATTGTGGTCGCCAAAGTGAAGAACACCGAAACTCAACACGGAAAATTCGTGCGTGATCTCAGAGGTCAACTTGACACGCCCCATCACCAACTTCGATTTCCCAGCCTCAAAGCTTTGGTAATCTTCACGGTCCGCCTTGTAACAATAGATCCTCGCCTGTTCCGGATAGATCTCAAACAGGGAGCTGATGGCGTAGTGGGCTCCCAACCTCTCCCAGTTCACCATGGCAGGTTTCACAAATTTTTCGTAGATTTGGCGACCGTCGCCGTGATCCGGAAAATTACTCTTAGCCTGCCCGAGTCGCTCGATGAATTGCGATTCAGTGGCATCGCCGAAGATCTCTTGGGCCAATTGAACAGCTCGTCCAGCGTAATGGATAACCTGTACGGTCTCGATGCCGGAGAGATCGTCAAAGAACCAACCGCAGCTTGTATACATGAGCATGGCATGGCGCTGAAGCTCCAGGAGCTTGAGCACCATGATCTTCTCAGGCTCGTTCAACTCATGGATCGCATGCTCGGCGAGGAAGTGCTTAACGTTCTCCGGCGAGCGGGGAAGAATGACCTTAATGTAGTCGTTTCGTGCTGCCCACGGATCCTTGAGAAACTGGCGTCCCTTTTCCTCATAGGCTGGGGCCAGCATATCCCGGAGCCAGTCCAGGGCATCCCGTAAGGGCGTACGCCAAGCCTGATTCCATCCCGGGTGTCCCCCGGAGTTGCACCCGCAGTCGCTCCACCATCGCTCTACCCCGTGGACGCAACTCCAAGAGGTATTCTCAAAGATCTCTACTTGATAGGTGGGAGGGCACTTCTCAAGATACTCTGCGTAGTTAGTCAGATGGGCAAGGTTATTAGATCCGATGTAGTTGAGGGCGTAGGCCAAAGCCATTTCGCCGTGCCGATGATGGTGTCCATAGGTTTCACCGTCGGTAGCGATATGGACGAGCTCGTACCAGTCTCGCTCCTCGCGGAAAACACCGAGCAGTCGATTTGCAAAATCCTCTCCCTTAGCGAGTAGGCGTTCGAAGGCAACGGCGCGGGAGATAGGACCGTCATAAAAGAATAGAGCGATCTTGCGCCCTGAGGGCAAGCGCAGTTCGTAGGCCGTCGTGGGATCAATAGCCCCGCCGCTGACGTCGCGCCAGGCGCGGCCGCCAATTCTGCGCGCGCGGCTTGCCTGATGAGGCGACAGAATAGTAAATTTGATTCCAAGGTCCGCCAGGATGTCGAGGCTTTCCAGATCCACGGCCGTCTCCGGGAGCCACATCCCCTCAGGCTTGCGTCGAAAACGGTGCTCAAAGTCCCGGATCCCCCAAAGCACCTGGGTGTACTTGTCGCGGCGGTTAGCCAGGGGCAGTATCACGTGATTGTACGCCTGGGCCAGGGCCGACCCATGACCCGAGAAATTTTTCTGACTCTCCTGATCAGCTTCGAGAATGGCACGATAAACCTCTGGCGCCTTCTCCTCTAGCCAGCTAAGGATCGTGGGACCAAAGTCAAAGCTGATCTTAGAGTAGTTGTTGACGATTTGGACAATCCAGTTCTGGGTGTCCAGAATTCTGGAGGCTGCGTTAGGTGCGTAGCACTCGGCCGTGATACGCTCGTTCCAGTCGTGATAAGGATAGGCTGAGTCTTGAAACTCAATCGCTTCCAGCCATGGGTTCTCGCGTGGCGGCTGGTAAAAATGTCCGTGAATACAGATGTAGCGTTCCATCAGGCTTCCCCTTCTAGACCTCCGCGGCCCGAGCCAAGACAACGAAAGACTTGGGTCTCAGGGGAAGTAGAATTTCCCCTTTTGAGTTCAGCAGGTCCGGAACCGAGCTCCCGTTCCCTTGCCACTTTTTATCTTGCGAATCGAGCAGTTTGCGCCATCGCCCCGCTGGAAGAAGAATGGAGAGCGATACCTCGCCAGCCCCAAAGTGGAAGGCCGTAAAGACTTCATCGTCACCACTCGAGCGCCGAACGACCAAGGCCTTCTCCTTTTCGTAGCCGGTGACTTCTATGTGCTCCTTACTGAGCAAGGCAAGAGCAGGCAACGTCTTTCGAAGCCGAATCAGCTCCTTGTAAAATTCGACAAGGACTTTGTGTTCACCCTGCTCGCGCAGTTGATGATTGAGTTTGGCTCGCAGGAAAGTCGTCTCGTCGTGCGGATCAGGCGGTTCGCCTCTCCATTGGAACGCGGCAAATTCCTCTCGGCGCCCCCGCCGCACAGCCTCGATGAGGTTTGAGTCCGCATGGCTCGTGAAATATTGAAAGGGCGCTTTCTCTCCGTATTCCTCGCCCATAAACAGCAACGGGACGAAAGGAGAAAGGAGTACTATGCCAGCTGCAAGCTTTAAACTTTCTAATGGGACCAGCTGGCTCAGGCGCTCGCCACCCATACGGTTACCGACCTGATCGTGGTTTTGCGCGAATACGACGAAGCGGTGAGCGGGGATGTCCCGGGACGAGCTCCCGTGCCGACGCCGACGGTATGAAGAGTACTCTCCTGAATAGGTGAAACCTTCGCGAAACGCCTTAACCAGATGTTCGATTCGGCCGTAGTCAGCGTAATATGCTGTCCGCTCACCCGTGAGAAGCACGTGGAGGGAGTGGTGAAGATCATCATTCCATTGAGCGTCGAGACCATATCCGCCAAGCTCACGCGAACGTATCAGGCGAGCGTCGTTCGAGGCGCTCTCCGGCATCAGATAGACCTGGCGATTGAGACGCTTTGCCTGCCGATGGACTTCCTCGGATAGCTCCTCTAGGAAAGGTCGAGGCGAATGGTCGAGAATAGCATGGACCGCGTCGAGCCGAAAAGCATCGATGTGAAACTCCTCAGTCCAGTAGAGAGCATTCTGAATAAAAAAATCCCGGACCTCGTCGCTATAAGGACCATCGAAATTGAGCGCCAAACCCCAGGGCGTCTTGTAGCGTTCCGTGAAGTAGGGGCCAAAGTCCGCGAGGTAATTTCCCTCAGGCCCGAGGTGGTTATAAACCACATCAAGGATCACGGCCATGCGATGGTTGTGACAGGCATTGACGAGCCTTTTGAGACCCGTGGCCCCTCCGTAAGAATCCTGCACGGCGAAAGGATAGACACCGTCATAGCCCCAGTTTCGATTCCCGGGGAACTGGGCCACTGGCATGAGCTCGACCGCGGTGATTCCAAGCTCCTTGAGTCGAGAGAGGTGGGGAATAATCGCGTCAAAGGTGCCTGCGGAGGTGAACGTCCCAACGTGAAGCTCGTATACGACGAAGTTTTCGAGAGCAAGGCCAAACCAACCACTGTCCGTCCATTCGAACTGCGGCTCTGTCACTTGCGATGGGCCATGAACCCCTTGAGGCTGAA
>VBLN01000349.1 GCA_005878685.1 Deltaproteobacteria bacterium
TGATAATCCTCGTGGCGTTCTCCGGACCGCGGCTGGGGAAAAGCTCGAGAGGAATCCGGAACTTCTCCTGGAACCTGGCATCGATCGCCTTTCTCAATTCCGCGCTGGCGGGAATGCCCACGACGAGAGTCCCTTCTTTCTTGGCCGCGGCTAACGTTTTCTCCCATTCCGTTTGTCCGTTGGCCGCTTCAAAATGAGAAGGCGAGAGCCAGACAATCAAAGCGGCAAGAATTAATTCGCGGCGCTGCATGTCAAAACTTTTCTCTCACGCCTCCATGAAAGCGATGGCGAGGGGCGTGAGGGAGAGGGCCGCGGACGTCCGATAAGAAAGGCTCGACTCATGGTACTGCACTATCGGCCGCGGCCCGAAGACTCGCGCCGTGAGCCATCGAGAAATGAAGCTTGTTGATCATCCCTTCGGAAACGGTATCACGCCGCCGAATTTTTTCATCACCTCTTCGCGCAGCTCGCGACTGGACCGGCTCACCTTGGGGAACTTATCACGCCATTCAAAAGGCCTCACCGCGTAGAAAACCGCTCTGCTGTTGGTGTGGTCTTTGGAATCTCGCTTGTCAGGCGGCATGCGTGGATCCAGCGGAGTGCTCCAGCATTGATCGATGATGTCGATATTCGTTTTCGGATCCACGCGAGTCATCATGGCCCAGAGGACCTCTTTAAGATTCGTCGGGTCGATATCCTCATCCACCACCACGACATACCGCCCGTTCCTGGCGGAGGCCGAGCAGCTCAGCGCCGCCAGGCCGGTCTGCTTGGCATGGCCGGCGTAGCGCTGCTTGATGGCGACGACGCAGAGATAAGAGGTGTGGTTGTAGACGCCGACAATGTCCTGGATGCCGGCACTTTCCAATTGATCCCACAGAATACCGGCGCTGGGATTAGCGTCGATCTTGACGGCGCCCGGCCACAGCGGCGCCTCGTCTTCCAGGATCGGATCGTTGCGGTGATAGAGCGCCTTGACCTTGATGACAGGCTGGGGCTCGCCCGTCCCCAAAGTGCCGCCGGAATAGTAGCCCGGCCATTCTCCGAAAGGCCCCTCAACTCGAGACTCCACCTTCGGCGGCGGCACCTCGCCTTCAATGGCGATCTCGGAGCTAGCCGGTATCGGAAGACCCGTCAACGGACCGCGCAAGATTTCCAGTGGCCTTCCGATCAAGCCTCCGACGGAATCCAGCTCTGAGTGACCCCAAGGAATTTTGGTGTGGGAAACCGCGAAGGCAAGCGGATGCAGGCCGAACGTCGCCACGACCGGACAGCTTTTGCCTTGCTCCCAATATTTCATGCAGACGAGCCGCCCGTGCTGCCCCGGACTCATCCAAAGACCTAAAAGGTTGCGGTCATGAAGCTGCATCCGGTAGGTCCCCATATTGATGAACTTGCCTTCGAGATCGGCATTGATCAGACAGTCACCGGTTCCGATATAGCGCCCGCCGTCTCCCTCGTGGAAACGAAGGGCGGGAAATTTGAATAAATCAACTTTCTCGCCTTCCATCACGTTTTCCATGAGCGGCGAGCTTTTGACTTCCCGAGGAGGAATCGGCTGGGCTGATTTGATTTTCCTCGCCACCAGCCGCACGATTTCCAGTTTGTTCTTCTCCGGCGAGAGGCCAAAGGCCACCGCCACCCGCTTGTACGAGGCGTAGGGAAGGCTCAGTACCCTGAAGCCCGCTGGATATCCCTTGATCCGGTCGAAGATGAGCATCGGAGGCTGCGGAACCAACTCCGCCGCGGCCTCAACCAAGGCGCCGATCTCTCCATTCCAATCAGCGCCGTCGATCTCCCTCCAATCGCTGACCTTCTTAGCCTCGTCAATAAAGCCGCGCAGGTCGTTATAGCTGCGAGTCTCCATAATTTTTCTCCGTTACTCTTTTACCACTGAGACTGCTTCCGTAATGCCATTTTCAGCGAGCTCTTCGAGATATTCCTTGTGGATTTCAGGCGGCTCCTCTTCGAATGGGATCATGTCATGAAGGGGCGTGCGGTACCGGTCCTGGCTGTACTTCGGGCTTCGGCCGCGCATGGCAAAGTGGCGCATGGTCGTGTGGCCGGTATTGAAATGGCCGTGGTACATGAGATCACCGGGCGAATAGATCGACCCGGGACGGATCTCGAAGCGCCGGCGCTCTTCGCCTTCGCGCCACACCATCGCGAAGCCCGTACCCTGGGTGACGGTGACGATCGCGCCCGGTCCGTGACGATGGAACGTGCTGCGGCTGCCAACGGGAAACTCCTGGATGTGGCAGCCGTAGGTCGTTCCCGCTATCCCGAAGCGCATGATGCGCACCCCTTTCCCCTTCATGGGGTAGTCATCGAGCGGAAACGCATTGACGTCCTGGATTAGGTTCGTTTCCCAGCTGCGCACGGTGAGCCTCTTGTTATGGCGAAAATAGTCCGCGTCGTTGCTGAACCGGTCGTGGAACCGGAAGGGGTTGCGGAAGATAAAGTCCTCGTTGTGAAAGAGATTCATTAAATGCGGCATGTTCGTCCCCGCCAGAAGGCGAACCGGCTCGTCCTTAGATACGTTGAAGTGTTGACAGGACACGTTGAGCGGAATCGCGAAGATCGCGCCCGCGCTCCATTCAAAAGTCCGCTTAATATTTTCCTCGTGCCATACGGTCGTCGCCCCGCGACCGGTCACGATATAGACAAGAGTTTCGAAGAGGTGGCGCTGGGGTAAGGTTGCGCTTGTCGGTCTCCTGCTGCTCGCCAAGATTAAGATAACAGCCAAGGGCTCCCATGCGCTCCCAAGGCTTGAGCTCTAAGGCCATGAGGTCTTCGATGAAGTAGCCTTTGATAACGGGAATCGCCTCCCTTTGTAGGAATTGCTCGTAGGGAGATGGACCAAGGTCGATTCGATCTCTATGCGGCAGTCTCATCGCTATCGTCCGAGTGATTCTTCTACATACCTCGCGAGGAGGTTAAACCTCTCCGCTGACTATCGGATGAGTCCGTTTTCCTTATAATACTTCTCTGCGGCGCGGTGGAGCGGGACGCCGGTCTTCCACTGCTCCGTGATCGGTCCGGTCAAAGGAGAACGCACGATCATCTGCGGAATCGGCAGCGGCTGGTTATAGCTGTACTGGACGGTCACGGCTCCTTCCTCCATGCGCTTTCGGTTCTGATCGATCACTTTCGTCACCGCGTAGACCAGACTCTCTTCGGCCTCCTCGCGCGTCAGCAGCAGAAAATCCGATTCGTCGACGGCGAGCAGCGGTCGGTCGGTGCCCGGCAAAAAGCCCGCTGGGGTAAGATTGCGCTCGAAGCCTTCCTGCTCCAGTCCGGCCATGGCCTTTTCGCTGAGAGAGAGAAACCGAAAGCCGTGGCCGGCAACGTTTTTCCAAATAGGCTGCGTGCTGGCCTCGCCGATGACTAGATCCACCTGCTTATTCCGGATCTCCTCGTCCACGGAGGTAAAATCCGTTGTGCAGGGCCAGTACTTTCCACCCCATTGTTGTATGTCCTTCAGCGTCATTCCATACTGCCGCAAGATCGCTTGCACCGGATGAGCCCACTCTCTTTCGGACCCTTCGACGACCTCCGGATTGACTCGAACGGCCATGCGCAGAGGCGGTTTCTCTTTGGCGATTTGCTCGAGACTCTCCCACTTCGCATAGGGCGCCAACGCGATCATCTGCCGATCCTCCTGCGGGAATCGAGCGATGGCACGCAGGTTTCTCAGGGGTTTTGACTTCCACGGGCCGGTGCCCTCTTGCGCCCACTTGGCCGTAATCCGCGGCACAACCCAGCAGAGATCCAACAACCCCTCGGCGACCCAGTCGAGACGATTCGGGCCGGGCACCACCATCGTAATGGGTCGCTTGAGCACGCGCTCGGATAGAATGCGGCCGAAACTCCGAGTCATGGAAAAAGAACCCGAATAGCCGCTGCCGATTTTGATGGACTTATCGATGACTTCCGCTAGTTTAGGATGCATCGTGCACCTCCTCCGGCTGTGGAATCAGTCCCATCATGAAATCTAACCGCCCGTTCTCCTGTGAGAACGTCCGCTGCCATCGAGACTGCCGGTCGCATCAGGCCGCCCTGCTGACGGCGTGCCGCGCGAAAGTGGCTGAGTCTTCGTTGGTGATCTGCAACCGAAACCCGCTGGGCTCCTTAAAGTAGGTGCCGAGCTGCCCCGGCCTTCGGCCTTCTCTCTCCCCGTGCTCGTCGCGCTCTTCAATTCCGGCCCCATGAAGCTTTTCGACGATGGCATGGAAGTTTTCATCGGTAACATGAAAGGCATAGTGACGTCCACGATAGGCGGTTTTCGTAACCTCGCTCAGCTCGTCGACATGATTCAGCACCACCTGCTGATCAGTGGGAATCCCAACCGCCGCCATTTTCCCACTTTGTTCTACAACCTTCAGATTCAAGATCATCTCATAAAACTTGACGCTCCCTTGCAGATCGGTCGTGTCGAAGTGCAAATGATGCAATCGTGTCTTTTGCAATCCCTTCTCCCTGGAGATCTCGAGCAAATTCCCTTCAGAGTCCACGAAGGCGAGTCCCTCGCGCCAGCTGCAGCCCAATGGATTGTTACCCTGAATGGGTTTCACCAAAGAACTTTCGCGGCGGAGCTTTTCGCTCATCGCCTCGAACTCCTTCTCCGGAATTGCGAAAGCGGCTCGCGGATAAGAGTTGACACTCTCTCGCTTGGGCATCACTGCCTTGTTCTGAGAAAAGAGTCCGACGTGGTTTTCGCCCCATTTCATGAAAATCCGCGTCACCGAGGCGTCGCCCTCCCTTCTCAAGGTTCTCGCTCCCAAAACTTCCGTATAGAATTTTTCGGCCCGGTCGGGATTCATCACCGGCAGGACAAAATGATCCAAGTGATTGACGACTCCCGTGGCGTTACTGGCTGCGCTCATAAAGGTTACCTCCTTTGCTGAATTTTAGTCACTCGTTATGGGATGACTCGTTTATTCGGCCATCAGCCTTCCGCCTGAAAAACAATCACCTTTTCTTTCGGAACATGCACGGAGATCCGGGCTCCCGCCTCCATCCCATCGACCATGGTCTTGGCATGAAGCGTCCGACCTTTGATCTTGAGTTCAAGAAAGACCTGGTCGCCGGCAAAGGTTTGGGTGATAATTTCTCCGGCAAATTGATTCTGACCGGAAGCGGCCGGAGGCCCGAGCCTGAGATCCTCGGGTCTAATCCCCAAAACCACGCGCCCGGTTTCCAGGG
>VBLN01000336.1 GCA_005878685.1 Deltaproteobacteria bacterium
CGCGAAGAGGCGGTGCGGTCGCCCGACTTCGCTAAAGTCGTCCGGCGCTCGCAAGATCGATTCAAGAGATCCTCGGACGCCACCAGACATTACGCGTACCTAAGGGCGCAAGACGAGTTGATGACCCATCTGCTGAAGATGATGGCAGATCACAAGCTGGACGCCATCGTGCACAAGGCTGTCGAGCACCAGCCGACATTCCCGCCCTACGTCGATCAGAAAGGGGCGCCGCATCTGAACACCTTTTTGGTATTCGTTCCCACGATCGTCGTGCCGGCGGGATTTACGCGCGACAACCTTCCCGCCGGGATCAGCTTCCTGGGGCGGCCCTACGACGACGGCAAGATGATCAAACTCGCCTACGCGTACGAGCAGGCGACCCGCCACCGCAGGCCGCCCGCCAGCACGACGCCGCTATAAGAAGTAATGAGTTGTGAGAAATCAGTATTGAGGGAAAGTATTGAGTAACGAGTATTGAAGAGAAGGCGGATGCCTCGCAACTCCAAACTCGATGCTCAAACCTCGGTACGATGACAGGGAGAGCAGATGAAAGTCTACCGATTGTACACCGGTGACGACGGGCGATCTCATTTCGAGCCACTGGACACGAGCGACGCTTCGAAGCTCTTTAACACCCACCACTCGGCGAAAAGGCTCCTATTCAGACGAGAGTATGAAGCGCATATTCTCGAGTGGCATCGAGCACCGCGGCGCCGCTGGGTCATCACCCTCTCAGGCGCTGTCGATATCGGTATCGGCGACGGCACCACCATGACCTTCGGCCCCGGCGATGTATTGCTTGCCGAAGACGTCACCGGCCAGGGGCACACGGCGACACCGCACAACTGGGTCAGGGCTTACGTGGACCTTGAGTAGCTCTATCCACTGGCAGACAGTGCAATAGCTTGTTGAGAAAGTCTTACTCAGACCGGTCCAGAATTTGCACACCAATGCGAGCTATGCATACCGCGACATTGTGACCGGTTGGTACTCGTCAGGCGCTTGGGTCACAACCAGCTGCGGCTCTATGCCGTACAGCCGCCGGGCATTGCCGCCGAGCATTTTTTCTTGAACCTCCTGCGGCACCTTCCACTTATTCATGTGATCGATCGCCTCCCAAACATCGGAGGCATCGAGATGCGGCATATCCGAAGACCACAAGCCGATGTTCTCAAAGAGATCCCAAAGACGGAACGTCATCTCCTCGTCGCTCTCGAAGGCGATGCAACAACTCTTGTAGAAGATCTCGCGCGGATCGCCGATTTTCTCGTCTGTATGTCGGTACAGATCGAGATAGGTCTCGGCTTTCTCCAGCACCAACGGCAACCAGCTTGAGTTGGATTCCAGGATCGCTACTTTGAGACGCGAAAATTTTTCGAGCCAACCGGTCATCAAAACAACTCCGGTCCAGGTCATGGCCTCGGCGATAAAGCCATACGCCGCATCCCCGGCCTGCTTCGAGCCCATGATTTGCATGATATTCGCTACAAACTGCCCCGGTGAATAGACCAAAATGTCCTCGTCCGCGAACAGGCGTTTCCGGTTCGACCCCATGCGCTCGCCCAACCCGGGAGATAAAGCCTCGCCTCGCGATGGAAACGTATGCATTCCCAGCACCATGCCCAGCTCTTCAAACTCCCGCCACAGGGGATCGAACTCCGGGAACGTGGGGTACTTGTTGTGGGCGATGATGGGGCGAACAAGCGCCGCCTTAAAGCCGCGCTTTGCCACCCGCCGCAATTCCTCTATCGCGTAGTCGACGTTCTGTATCGGGAGAACCGCGGCAGGGTAAAGTCTCTTTGGAGCGGCGCCGCAATAATCATAGACCCAGTCGTTGTAAGCTCTCGCGCAGATGTGCGCGGCCTCGGCATTATCCACCAGTGGGAGATAGACGAAGGTGGACGGAAAGATCATGACCTGGTCGATGCCGGCAGCGTCCATGTCCTTCAGCCGCGCATGGGGATCTCTGGCACTGGCGTTTCTGCCGATCGTTTCGTCCCATTCCCTGGTTCCGGGTTGTGTAGCGCCGATGATCTTCTTGGTCAGCCCCGGGTGCCAAGTTTCTCCTGGATATTTCCATTTGTCGGGATCTCTAAAGCTGATTTTCGAGTTGCGAACCAAAATGAGACGGTCTGCGTCCCTGTAGAAGTGAGTCTTGGCGAAATGTTGCTGGTTCTGGGGAATGTATTTGTCCCAAATCTCCGATGGTTCATAAATGTGACTGTCGCAATCAAAAACAGGAAAGTTCTTTTTTCTGCCTTTAGCTCTGTAGGCCATGGCTCCCCCCGTCTTTGGCAACGAAAAGAAAACCTGCGTGCTGCATACTCCCCCACCGTCTCGCTGTCAAGCGGAGGACAGCCCGAGGTCAGCGTTTGCCGTGCGCTCAGGACTTCCTCAGGAACTCGCGGATCGTTGCATGAGCTACATCCGGGTTGGCAAAGAAGTAGCTATGTCTCTCTCCGGGGAGCACCACGAGCTTTGAGTCAGGAATACCGCGCGCCAGAATCTCAGACGAGCTCCGATGATGGATATCGCTGGTCACGTTTCGGTCGTCTTCTCCGACTAGGATGAGAGTGGGGATGCGGATATCTTTGAGACGGCCGCTGGTATCGTGGCTCTGGCGCGCGATCAGGTGGCGCAGGTAGAACTCGACCGGGCAGAGATTCGCCATCCTCACCTCGAGGTATTTCTCCACGCGCTCCGGGTACCGCTTCGCGAACTCG
>VBLN01000337.1:0-887 GCA_005878685.1 Deltaproteobacteria bacterium
AACGAAAGACAATCCCAGAGCCTTATAGATCTCCTCCTCCGTTTTTCCGGCGATCGGCTTACTGCCGCGGAACAGTCCGTACTCGTTCAATTTAAGGTCCCGATCTTGGGCAATCCGCCTGAGCACGACATTGTGGTCCTTACTGCCCGTAAAATAGCACAGCGCGGCGCCGAAGCTTTCTCTCTCGACCACCCGCAAATCCATGTCCATCCCATTCTTGAGCTTGACCATGGTTTTGGTGGGCCCTTTGCCGTGCACGTGCATGACCTCCGGCATGGAGACGAAAAAGTCCATGACCTTCTCCGGCTTCCGCGAGATCGCCAGGATGTCTGCATCCCCGACAGTTTCTCTGCGCCTGCGGATCGAGCCCGCAACCACGACTTGCTCGATCTCCGGTAGGTCACCTAAGCGTCCCTCTATCTCCAAGACCATCGGCAGAACCACGCCGAGCGGGTAGCGGCCACCTCCAGTTTTGAGAAATTCGACGCCTCTCAAAATCTTCTGCTCTAGTTTTTCTCCGCAGCGAGGCAGCTGGCGAATTTTTCCGGCCCGCGCCATCTGCTCCAAATCCGAAACGTTCTTCACTCCCAACTTTTCATACAGGAGCTTAACCATCTTCGGGCCGACTCCTTCTACGGCCGTGAGACCGCGCACATCCACAGGTGTTTCTTTTCTCAGCTCCTCGTGATATTTGAGCCTGCCGGTCTGGATAATCTCCTCGATCTTTTCGGCTATGGCCGCACCGACTCCGGGAATTTCCCTAAGCGCTTTAATGCCACCACGCTTATAGATCTCGGCCACGGGCTCTTCTAACGCTGCTATCGTATAGCCCACTTTCTCGTAGGCGCGTGGCTTGAACTGTACACCTTGCATCTCCAGAAAGAGAG
>VBLN01000337.1:894-5245 GCA_005878685.1 Deltaproteobacteria bacterium
AGCCAGCTCTGAATTTCGCACCATCGTGACGTTAACATCCGTCCAGAACATTGACAAGATAGGGCGGAGCCGATAGTCTTTGCTCGCCGCGGGAGGACAACAAAGATGCGACACAAGTTTCCCATAACATTGATTCTTTGCCTTTCCTTGCTAGCACCTTTAAATCCTTCAGCCTTAGCGCAGCGCGCCAAACTCGCCAAACTCAATGTTGGCTACAGCGCCATCAGCTCGGATCAGTTGCCCGCCTGGGTAGCCAAAGAGGCAGGAATTTTTGAGAGAAACGGACTCGATGTGCAGTTGATCTTCTTCACCGGCGGGACCACTGCCATTCTAGCCCTCATCTCCGGCGACGTTCCCGTCACGCAGGTCTCCGGACCGGGTCTAGTCAACAGCGTCTTGGCAGGTTCCGATGCGGTCTTTGTCGCTGGGGGAATCACCTCGCTCAATTACGTTCTGATGGGGCGCCCAGGTATCAAGACCCCGGAACAGCTCAAGGGGGGCACGGTCGCCATTAGCCGTTTCGGCTCGGCCACAGACTCCATCGCCCGGTTTGCGCTGAAGAAAATCGGCTTCACGCCTGGAAAAGACGTAACGATTGTCCAAGTCGGCAGCGGGCCAGATCGATTGAACGCAGCTTTAACGGGAAAAGTGACTGCCGCCGTGATCAATCCGCCTTCCAGCTTCATGGCCGAGAGAAAAGGTCTCGCCGTTCTGGCCGATGTCGCCCAAATGGGACTCATCTTTCAACACACAGGAGCCGCCACCACACGAAGATTCATTAAAGAGCACCCTGACATCGTCCGAAGGTATGTCAAATCACACGTTGAGGCCGTGCATCTAATGTATACTGACAAAGAAACCACCATTAAGACACTGGGTAAGTACATGGGTCAGAGCGTGGACCGGGACCTGTTGGAGAAGAGTCGCGATAACGTCATGCACGAAGCCCTCTTTTCCAAGAAGCAGTACCCCTCACTGGAAGGGCTTAAGACGGTTCTTGAGGATGTAGCCGAGAGAGACCCCAAGGCGAAGACGGCCAAGCCGGAGCAGTTTGTCGATTTCAGCTTCATCAAGGAGCTTGATCAGAGCGGCTATATCGATAATCTATATAAGAAACGGCAATAGTAACAGATAGTTAGTACTTGATTCTCACTCGATAGTTAACTTTTACTTCTTTGTCTTTCGGGACATCGATGGTGTACTGCAACGTATGAGCTTCGATCTTCTCATAGGTATGGGAAGAGTGGAGCATTTGCCAGTCCCCTGGGACGGGTTCGATGATCTTCACCTGTGCATCTTCCTTTTTGTGGTTTCTTAGCTTAATCTCCCACTCCACTTCATAGAGATTCGGCGCGATCTGACGCCAGTCCTTCTGAATCCTTTCGCCTACAACGTCAAAGGCCTCACCCATCTTGATTTTGACCTTCTCATCCTTCGGAGTATGATCGATCCAGTCTTCCCCGACGAATTGCAGACTGCCGGCTTCATCCGCTTTGTAGACGCGCACCACACCCTTGGGGAGAGGAAGCCCGAGGCCATTTTCTTTCTTATTCGCAACTTCCAGATAGACTCCGACCTTTTGATTCGACACCGGCTGGCCGTATCTGTTTCTGTAGTAATCCTGCGCGCCGTAGTAGATGAGCTGTTTTTTCACCGGGACATCGGTAGCGCTAAGGAGACTGAGCTGCTTCGTTTGATTATCTTTAATGGTGCTTTTTCCTTGAAGCGTATAGAGATGGTATTCAAAAAACCCTTCTTCAGTAAATTCCCTGAGTCTATCTACTGAAGGTGCGGCCTTAGCCGCCTGTTCCAGTGCACCGTGAACTTCTGCTCTGCCCCTCGCCCGATTGATATCTCCGGCTACGAGCTTGAGCGTCGCATCCTTATAAGTCGCTCCGCTCTTGTTGTCGATCGTGACCCACCCTGATAAATCTCCTCCGTTGTCCTTAGCGTTTAGAACGAAAACATAATCCGCTTTCCAAGAAATGCCCCCTGTCAGGTAAGAAGCCTCGACTGCTTGCGCACGGAGCACACGATTCTGCAGGAGCCAGACTAGAGTCGGCTTGGCGATGAGATTCTCCGGGATTTCAGGAAGGATGACTCGCCCCGGGTGACCCAGGTGAATGGATCCATCAATCTGGAAAATCGGCCCGCCGTTGGTGCTGAGAAGCGTCGCTTCAACTATTCTTTCCTCTCCGGTGTAGTAATTTTTATCGAGGATCTTCACCTTTTTCCCGACATACTTATCCAGCAGCTTGGCTGGGTTGAGTAGATCATATTCGTAGTTCTGCTCAAGGATCCTCAAACCCTGCGGGTCAGTCAGCGATTTGAGATGGACGGTAGTAGGATCGATCTGAGAGGCCACATCCATGAAACGGATCTCATGCACCTCTGGCCCGAAGTAGAACTCGCGATTATCCTTAACTAACCCAAGGTTCTGGTTATAGACCGTCAGAGAAACTCCTTTCTGCTGCTCCTGGGTAATGGCGCCTGCCTCTTGTGGCTTTGCTGCTAGACCATTCTGCTTCTTCAGAGACAAAACCATTGCAGTTAAAATAACGAACCAATCGGCTACCTTTTTCATCTTTCCTCCCGCAGGAAACGGACTTTTCTTTAATTAGACAACTGGACGGGAAAGAAGTTCCAGCTATTGCTTAGGCAGGATGCGGAGCTGCAATCTAACCGTTGGCTCGTCTGTGCGAGGAGATGATTTGAGCACAGACCCTGTCCTTCCCTCGGGAGCTCTGCTAGCGGGCCGAGCCTCCTTTTGCTGAAGCTTGTTTTTAGACTTAGTACCGACCTCCTTCAACGCAGCTAGGAATTCAACCTGGTGAGATCGCGGTAATTCAACGGTCAGCAAGAACCCAGATTCTGAAGTGCCCTCTTGAGTCAAAAGCTTCCCACCAACCTTCTCCAAAAGGACTTTGATTCGCGCCTCAATAAGATCAACGTCGTCCGTCGAAATCTCATGCACTTCAGACAGACGGGCCGTAGCCATCTCATCGCGCGCCTCCCTCGACGGTTCAGCAGGCTGAGTCATGGCCTGCTTCTTGGCAACCCGATCGCTCTCTTGGCGCCGCCCTACCCTGAGAAGTCTCCTTAGACAGTTCCGAAGATTTAGGCATCGAGGGCTGCGGCTCTGGCTTAGCGACAGGTCTAGCGCCCTTAGTCGTCTGCTGGCCCTCTTCGCCGGGGGGTTCCTTGCCGGGCTTCTCTCGGGTGACTTGGAACCGTTCCGATGGAGCTGGAACCCCGGCCTCTCGAGATAGCTCCGGCGATCGATAGTAGAGATGTAAAGCTCCAATACTCAGAAGAATTAAAGCCGTAAGTTCAAGTGAAACTTTAATTCTAATCGGCTCGAATAACCACGCCCAAATACCCATCGGTTTCCCCTGTTTATCGATTTTTCTCTGCACCTGATTCAGAAAATCGGCCGACGGCTCGATTCCGCCCAAGGAACCAATCAGGGAGATCGTCGTGCGCAGCGACTCCATCTCTTGCTTGCAGTCTCGACACCCTCTGAGATGCTCCTCCAATGAAGCCACCTGAGCGGGCACTAACCTTCCATCGAGGTAGTCCGAAAATAATTCTCTTATCTCTCGGCAATCCATGATTCGGCGACCCTCTTCTCGCCCACAGAAAATACCGCTTTGATTCTTTCCTGAACTTCCAGGCGCGCTCTGTGAAGACGCGACCTCACGGTGCCCAGCTCTAGCGCCAGGCAATCGGCGATTTCCTCGTACGAAAGCCATTCGATATCCCGCAAAACAAGGACCATTCTTTGCTCGCGAGGCAAGGCCTGAATAGCCTTCTCCACGCAGACTTTGAGTTCCTTTCGCTCCAACAGAGTGTGGGGATTCGAAGACGAGGTGGGAAGGATGAGCTCGGCGGCCTCAAGGCTCTCATGCATCCTCGTTCTGAGAGATCGTTTCTTCCTCTGATTCAGACAGCTATTGGTCGTAATCCGATAAAGCCAGGTAGAAAAGAGAGCATCCCCTTGGAAGTCTTCTAATCCATGAAACACTTTTACAAAGACATCCTGAGCCAGATCCTCAGCCTCAGTCTGATCCCCGATCATCCGAGTCGCGATCCCCATCACCCGGTTTCGGTATTTCAAGATCAGCTGGTTGAATGCCGACCGGTCCCCGTCGCGGGCCTTCTGGACTAGTTCCCTATCCGGATCCGGACTTGGCCCCATCTTTGTCTCTTATTATCCTTCCCTTTAAGCTTAGACACTCTAATGAACAAAAAGTTCCAAAGGCCAGCTTATTGTATGCAATTCCAGTGATATAAGACAGGCGGCTTATCTTGACTCTGCCGAGAACTTCAGAAAGAATCTCTCTCATCCTCC
>VBLN01000338.1 GCA_005878685.1 Deltaproteobacteria bacterium
TATTTGCGCCAACACTTTCTTGGCCGCTTCTTGATCAATAGCCATTTCTTCCCCCTTGCATTTGATTGCTTAAATAGATAGGCCAATTTTCATTGCAATACCAGCCTTCGACAGCGAGAGAGTTCGATCTATCTTCTCAATGGTGCCATGCAGGAGGGAACCAGCATGCTCGGCTTACGGCTTAAGCGGCTTGAACCGTTCCGATCGTTCAAAGCGTTCAAGCGGTTCAAGACGGTCAACACTCGTCCATCAGCTTACTGCCTCTCATCTCAACCACTCTTGAACGGAGAATTCAAACAGGCTTGACAGTTAGGGTCGCTGGCGCATAGATTCGGTTGCCGTCAGGAGGAGGGAAGTACGGCGCGACAGCAGGATACATCATTGCCGCCTGAAGCTGTGCCTGTCGGTGGCATAGAGCCGCCTGTGGCCGGTAGTTTGACCGCAAGGGTCCGAGCGATCGCGGCCAAAGGGCTCGGTCTTTTTGGAATCCTTGGCTTCTTTCTCTCGTGGGAGGTCGCTACCCGAACTCATATCCTGAATCCATTCTACTTTCCGCCTTTCACCCAGATCATTGCGAAGGGAATCGAACTCTTTGCCAGCGGGACGATCTGGGAGCATATGATATTCAGCCTCACCAATTTTTCCGTCGGCTTTTTCGTCGCCGTGGTGGTCGGCGTGCTCGCCGGCGTCCCGATGGGTTGGTACAGAGGCGTCAGCCGGACATTAGATCCGCTTTTATCGGGAATTTATGCCACGCCGCTGATCGCGCTGCTCCCCTTGATCATTATGCTCTTTGGACTCGGGTCGATCTCTAAAATCATTATGACTTTTCTCGCCGCGATCTTTCCTATCCTGATCAACACAATGGCGGGGATCGCCAATACCGATTCGCGTCTGATTACCATGTCGCGCTCCTTCGGGGCCACCGACAGCGCTATCTTTATCAAGGTCTCAGTGCCGGGCTCTCTGCCCTACATTGTTGCAGGGATGCGCGTGGCCTTGGGTCGAGCGCTGGTCTACATCGTCGTCGCCGAGCAGTATGGCGCGGCCATGGGCCTGGGCTATTTGAGTTCCGTGGCTGCGCAGCGGTTTCAAATGGCCGCGATGTTTGTCCCGATTGTAATCATCGCATGCCTTGGGGCGGGGTTAACGGAACTGCTCAAAGGCATAGAGAGACGCTTAGAAAAATGGAAGCCGCCGAAATGATTCGATGGAAGCGAATGTCTTAGGGGAGAGATCGATGAAGTCCACCGTAAAATTTTGCTCTTTGTTCTTTTTGCTTATCGTGATCCTACTTCTCTGTTGGTCTCCTGCCGGGCATGCTCAGAGCGCGAAGATGACCGTGGGCCAAACCGGAACTAACCCGGGGACCAGCCTGTATTTCATTGCCCAAAAGGAAAACCTCTATGCCAAACACGGACTCGATGTGAATATCATCAATACGAGCACAAACGCGGCTGTGCAGGCGATGCTGGGCGGCAGCATGCATCTATCCACGGGTTCCGGAGCCGCGGCATTCGTCACCGCAACTCTAGAGGGCTCTCCGCCCTTTGTCTTGGTTTCTTCGTGGGTCAATGTGTTCCCTTATAAGATAATGGTAAGCAAGGACATCAAGAAGCCTGAAGATCTAAAAGGGAAGACAGGCCACATCGGCGCCCCTTTTGGTACGATACCCGATACGGCGCTGAGATTCGCCTTGGCCAGGCTGGGGATAGATCCCGAAAGAGACGTGAGGCTCATCCAGATCGGCCGGCCTGATGCGGCCAACATCATCGTCCAGATGGAGAAGGGAGATGTTCAGTTCGGACCGCTTACTCCTCCTTTTGACCGTATCGCCGAGAAAAAGGGATTTCACTCTCTGATTTCCCTGCCTGAGCTAGGTCTCCCTTGGCAGCAGAACGGCGAGTGGGTGCAGAGGTCTTATCTCAAAACCGACCGGGATACTGTCCTCCGGTTTCTCAGGGCGATCGCCGATGCGATGAAGATCTATTTTGAGCAGAAAGAGAAAACGATCACCTATTTGATGGAGTTCCTCGGCAGCAATCGTGAGGACACGGAGTATGCCTACCAAATGTTCTCGAAGTGGGTGGATCGCGTGCCCCGGCCTAGAGCGGAGGCTATTCGCACGACGCTGGATGCGATCAAGAAAAATAGCCCGAAGGCGGCCACCGCCGATCCCGTATCGTTTATCGATACGACTCTGTTCGACCAGCTACAGAAGGAAGGTTACTTTAAATAGTTGAGGTGAGTCTTTTGGTCGGATGGGCGCCTTGCTGGGCGCTCAAAACTTGAGAGGATCTATGAATTGCAAATATTACAGCCACAACGCGCTAGTTTATGCTACGACACTCGTTCTCTTTGTTGTCTCATGCATAAGAGCGGAAGCGCAGGAGAAAATCAGGATCGAATACAGCTCTACAGACACGCTCAACCAGTTGTGGACCATTGCCGACGACGCGGGCTTCTACAAAAAGTATGGTTTGGACGCGGAGGTGGTGTATATCGGCAGCACGACGATCGGCATCGCCGCGATTGTCTCGCAGGACATTCAGGTCGGCAATGCCGCGGGCAGCGGCGTGGCCAACGCAGCGGTCCGTGGAGCGGACGTGGTAAGCGTCGCTTGCATGATCAACGTCTTGGCCTACGAGCTTGTTGTTCTTGACAGCGTCAAGTCTGCTGAAGATCTGAAAGGAAAATCCATCGGGATCAGCCGCTTCGGCAGCGTTTCGGATGTGGCGGCGCGAGAGCTGCTGAAAGGGCTCGGTTTGAGACCGATGGAAGACGTCAAGCTCTTGCAAATCGGTGGCGCCTCGGAGCGCGCGGCCGGATTCAGCCGCGGGATCATCGCCGGATTTCCTTCCCCTCCGGGCAATGTCCACCTCATTCCCGGCGGTCTGCCGCACCGGATCCTCGCCAACATGGGCGACCTGCCGAAGCCTTATTCCTTGCCGTTCATATGCGCGGTGACGACCAAGAGTTACCTGGCCAAAAACCGCGCCA